>JAEZAL010000119.1 GCA_023427705.1 Bacillota bacterium
TCGATGAAAACGCTGCTTGTCACCTAGCTTTTGGTAGAGCATATCCAACTTGTATTGTTAATGGTGATAGCTTAACTTCAGAAGAATTACTAGATAAAGGTGCTAATGACTCAATTATCCATGTTGATTTTATGATTGGCACAAAGGACTTAGACATTACTGGTTATACTTCAGAAGATAAAGAAATTAAGATATTTACTAATGGTAACTGGGCATTTTAATTAAGGAGCTGTAATAAACAGCTCCCTAATTTAAAATGTAGAATGTAAAATGTAAAATTAATGAAGAAACTCCAATAGGAGTTTCTAAAATATATATATTTTTAGTAATTCGTTTCGAATTACATCAGCAATTCTACATTTTACATTATTAATTCTACATTATACAAAAGTCCCTTATTTAAGGTTTTCACTCAATTCTTGGGTATTATTAATTCTTCCATATCTTCTTTCTAATTCTTTCTCCAATATCTCTTTTAAGTTATTTAACTTATTTTTCAACTTCTTTTTAGCACTTATTTTTTGTATTAATAAAGTAATTTTTGATGTAAAGCCTCTTGCTTTTTGAATTTCACATAAAGATATTTCAGTAGAGTTAGAATCAAGTTCAGTGAAAACATATCTAGAAACATACTTATCTTCACCAATTGAGTTAGTAACTTCATATAATTCATTTTTCTTATAATCTGTTACTAATATATTCATTTCTATTTTTTGTTTTGCAACATATTTTATTGTTCTTTTACTACTACATCCAATAGGATTCTTATCATTAAACTTCGGAATTTCTCTTTTGTTTAAATCAATAAATACTTTAAATACCCTTTCTAATGGATAATCTACCACAGTTTTAATTTTATATTGACCCAAGTAAAATCCCCCTCATAATAATCTTTATTAATATATTAACTCTTATCTTCGCTTCTTGGTTTATCCTTACCTAATTTTCTAGATTCTTTTGAATAACCAACTTCATCAGCAGTTTCTATTTTCATCTTTTTTAATTCAGCCTTAGTCTTTTGACCAGCCTTTTTATTTTTCTTTGAATTCTTATTGTTCTTATGTGACATATAAAAACACCTCCTATCTCATATATTTTTAAGATATTAAGGTGTTTTTATTCTAAGTAATAAATAGAAGTTTTAGATATATTCACATTATTTATTTTTATAAAAATCTTCTAATCTTACTCTTATCTCTTTTATAAACTCAGCTGAATTAGTTACTTTTACATTTTCTAATTCTGATAGCATAGCTAAATCTTTAGTCATATAGCCTTCATTTATTGTTTGAATAGAAGCTTTTTCTAAATTATTAGCAAATTCTATTAATTCATTATTCTTATCTAATTCTCCTCTTTTTCTTAATGCTCCAGACCACGCAAATATTGTTGCAATAGAATTAGTAGAGGTTTCTTTTCCTTCTAAATGATTATAATAATGTCTTTGAACTGTACCATGAGCAGCCTCATACTCATAATATCCTTCTGGTGATACTAAAACAGAAGTCATCATTGCTAATGACCCAAATGCTGTAGCTACCATATCGCTCATTACATCACCATCGTAATTTTTACAAGCCCATATGTATCCACCCTTAGACTTTATAACCCTAGCTATAGCATCATCAATTAATGTATAAAAATATTCTATATTAAGCTTTTCAAATTTTTCTTTATATTCTTTATCAAATATATCTTGGAAAATATCCTTAAATGTATGATCATATTTTTTTGAAATAGTATCTTTAGTTGCAAACCATAAATCTTGCTTTGTATCTAATGCAAAGTTAAAGCAACTTCTAGCAAAACTTTCAATTGATTTATTTAGGTTATGCATACCTAAAACTACTCCATTATCCTTAAAATTATGAATTAATTCTCTCTTTTCTTCTCCAGCTTCACTTGTAAAAACAAGTTCAACCTTCCCTTTACCTTCTATTTTCATTTCAACATCTTTATATACATCTCCATAAGCATGTCTAGCTATAGTTATTGGTTTTTCCCAAGTTCTAACATAAGGTTTAATAGAATCAATTATAATAGGCGCTCTAAATACTGTGCCATCTAAAATAGACCTTATTGTTCCATTTGGACTTTTCCACATTTCCTTTAAATCGTATTCCTTCATTCTTGCAGAATTTGGAGTAATAGTTGCACATTTTACACCAACTCCATACTTTTTTATAGCTTCTGCTGCTAATACAGTAACCTCATCATTTGTTGCGTTCCTTTTTTCTAATCCCAAATCATAATATTCTGTTTTTAAATCAATAAATGGATATAATAACTCGTCTTTTATAATGCCCCATAAAATTCTTGTCATTTCATCTCCATCCATTTCAACTAATGGATTTATCATTTTTATTTTATTCACTTTTAGCCCCCCTGTTAAATTTTTAATAAGTAAATTATACCTTATAGCATAACTTTTTACAAATATCTTTAATCTTGGTAAATAAGAAATGAGATAAATATTATATTACTTGTGACTTTTGATTTGCTCCAAGTCACCCTCATATAACATCTATCTCATTGTACATTTTAAAAGAAAATACTTATTAGAATTATAGCACAAGTAATTTGAAAAACTCCAACTGCTCCGCCATACAACATTGCTAAAGGCCCTTCTTTAAGTAAATCTGCTATTTTCACTCTCATTCCTATTCCGGCTAATGCAATTATTTCAAAATTACTACTTATCCACTTAAATAACATTGAAACTCCATGTGGTATAAACCCTATTGTATAAAGCACACATATAATAAAGAATCCAGTTATAAACCAAGGAATATTTATTTTTCGTTTTGCATCCATATGAATTAATTCATCATGCTCTTGTATTACTTCATCAGCTGTTAAATCAACTTTTTCATATATAAGTACTACTGCTACAAGTAATATTATTCTAATAATTTTAAACACTGTTGCTAATTTAACAACATCTTCTGAAACAAATTTTGCAGAACCTATTACTTGCCCTACTGATTGTAATGTTCCT
>JAEZAL010000145.1 GCA_023427705.1 Bacillota bacterium
AGCTGGGAATATCAAATTTAAATTCATCTATAATGGGATAGTCTAAGTCCATATGATCAGTAATTATTATCCCTATATTTTTTTCCTTTCCTACTGCAATGGCATCTAATATATTCATATCACTATCAGTAGAAAATTTTGAGTGCATATGGCTATCAAAAATCATATATTTACCTCCTTTTTTTACTATAAATTATAACATATTACTGCTAAATTTTGACTATCAAAATACCTTGATTAATATTATTAATAAATATAAAATAAAAGTACAATAAGGTAAAGGTGTGGTATTATGGAAAAGTTATTTCAAATTAAAGATTTAGTGTTTTATAAGGAAGATTTTTTAGATGATATAAGTGAGTTTGAGGATATTATATATATTATTAAAGAACTTAGCCCTCAACTTAAATATGAAAAAATAGAAGTTGTAGGTAAAAATGATTGTTGTGAAGTAACAAATGAAAATTATATTGTAGAAATTCAGGGGTTCTTAAATGAAGAGGATAACTTTTTTACTAAAGAGGAAGTTGAATTAATAAGTAATAAAGAATCTATGGGGATACTTGATTTATTTGTTATTAGAATTTATAAATGTTTAAACTGTAATAAGTGGATAATAGATATTTTAGAATAAAGGGTGAAATATATTGAGCAAGTTTAAGGAAATAATTAAGGCTATAAAAGAATATCTGAATGTATTAATGGAAGATATAAGTAATATTAAGTTTTCAAATCTAAAAGAATTCTTAATTAATAGAAAGTTACTTTTAATAGCTATGCTTGCATTTTTCACAATAATTGGATTTAGGATTGGAAGTTACAATTCAAGTAAAAATATATTATTAAATAAATTAGAAGTAGCATTAAAGGAAAATAATCCAGGGAAAATTTATAAAGAAGTGAAACTAGAAGGAAAAAGAATAAGTAAAAATGACTTTGAACCATTAGCTGAATATTATTTTGAAAATCAATCTAATGTAAATAGTATAATTAAAGATTTAAAAAATAATGGAGAAAGCGAGCATTTCACTTTAATAAATAAAAAAATTCTATTTTTAAATAACTATTATATAGAAATAAAGCCTGTAGCTATTAAAGTTAATGTAAATTTTGACGAAACTAATATATATATAAATAATAAAAAAATTGCTGCAACTAATATAAAAAGAAACTTAATTCCTGGGAAATATTCTGTGAAAGGTAAATTAGACACTTTATATGGAACAGTTGAAGAGGAAAAAGAAGTATATATACTAGAAAATATGGAGTACCATATGAATATGCCAGCTTTAAGTATAAGTTTAACTTCAAATTTTGATGATGCTGATGTATTTATTAATGATAAAGCAATTAATAAAAAAGTTAAGGATATAAAAAAGTATGGACCTATTCCATTAAATAAAGAAGTAAATATACAATTGCAGAAAGAATTCCCTTGGGGGTTAATAAAGAGTGAGAAGGTGCTAGTTTCAAATTTACCAAATATAAATATTGACATAGATATGGTAAATGAAGAACTTATAAATAATGTAAATGAAGCTACAAATATTTTTTATTCTAGCGTTTTTGATGCATTAAATAATTCACAATCTTCATTAATTCTTAATTCTCATGATGATACAAAGAGTAAGATTTATGATAGCATAAAAAGAGAAAGTTTATTTTTAAAAAATAACTATGACATCAATGATTTAAAAACAGAATTAAAGAGTAGTGAATTCTATTATGAAAATGAAACATATAAAGGAAATGTAGTTGTTAATTTAAACTATAATATTAAAAAGAAACTATTACCTTTTATACAGAGTAATGTTGAAGAAATGTTTCTAACACAGATAGAGTATGAAAATAATAATTGGATTGTTATTGATGTACAAAAATTTAGTATGGAGTAACAAACGGAGGTGTAGTTGTGAGCAAAATTTTAAAAACAGTAACATTAGCTGTTACTGTGATTTTCTCAGCAAATTTTTTAGCTTTCGCAGAGACAAGCTCTTCTTTGCAAGATAAAATAAATGAAAATCAAAATCAAATTAATGATTTAGAGAAAGAAAAGGATAAAATTAATGATGAGATTAACACTCAAAATAATGAGCTTAATGAAATATTAAATCAAATAAACGAAAAAAGTAATGATTTAGAAGCTGCTAGACAAGAAGTTAATTCTTATCAAGTTAAAATAGATGAGGTTCAAGCAGAAATAGATAGTATAAATAATGAAATTTATGAAGCTGAAACTGAAATTGAAAGTAGAGAAAAAATAATTAAAGAAAAAGAAGAAGAAGCCATTAGAATTAAAGGCAATATAGATAAAAGGCTTAGAAGTTACTACAAGATGGATGTAGTAACTAATTACATATATATACTTATAAAAAGTGAAGACATACTTTCATTATTTAATAATATTCAAAGTATTTTTAGATTAATTAATTTTGATAAAAGTTTAATTAATGAAGCAAAGGAAGTTCAAGCTCAGCTTGAAAATGAAAAACAAGAGATTACTAAAAAATTAGAGAAAATAGAAGAAGATAAAACGGTAGTTGTTGCTAAGCAAGATGAACTGAAAGAAGCACAAAAGGATTATTTAGCTATTCAAGAATATCATCAAAGTAAGATGGACGAGCTAAATAATCTAGAATCTCAAAAGTCTAATATAATTGCATCATTATCAGAAGCAGAAAGTGATTTAGAAAGTCAAATAGGAGATTTAATTTCTTATAATGCAGAGCTTCAACAAGAATTAGATAATATATTTAATGAGATAAATAACGGAAATAATGGTGGTTCAGGAGGTGGAAGTACTTCACCAGAGGGAGGAAATTCTGGAGTTCCAGGAGATCCTAGTACTGAAAGTTTCTTAAGACCTGGATCAGGAGTAATAACTGATTCTTATGGGCCAAGAATAAATCCAGTTACTGGACAAGCTGGTTTCCATACTGGGGTGGATTTAGGAGATCCTTATGGTGCACCAGTTTATGCATCTAAAAGTGGTGTGGTTGTTTATTCAGGATGGATTAGTGGCTATGGAGAAACAATAATATTAGATCATGGTTCTGGAGTACAAACATTATATGCTCATAATAGTGCAAGACTTGTAGGTGTGGGAGAAACTGTTTATAGGGGACAAATTATTGCAGAAGTTGGATCTACAGGAATGAGCACAGGACCTCATATACATTGGGAAATAAGAATTAATGGACAACATATAAATCCAATGGGATATGTATAGACAAATAGAATGTAAAATTAA
>JAEZAL010000151.1 GCA_023427705.1 Bacillota bacterium
TCTAAATTCTCTTTAGTAGGTTCAATTTTAATAGAATTAATTTCTGTTACTTCAGCTCCTAATTCTCTTAATTTCTTTTTTAAATTTGATGCTTGCTCTCTTGAGCGTGTTACACAAACATTTAAACCATATAGTGGTTTTCTTTCATACCAATTAAGTTTATCACTTAAAGTTACTACTTCTCCCATAACGATAATACATGGAGATTTTAATTTAGCTTTCATAACTTTTTCTTCTATATTTTTTAATGTACCTATTACCTTCTTTTGTTTTGATGAAGTTCCCCTCATTACTACAGCTACATCAGTACTTTCATCTTTACCATTTGCTATTAAGTTTCTTATTATCTCATTAAGGTTATTAAGTCCCATCATAAAGACTAAGGTTCCCTTTTCTTTTGCAAGTGCTTCCCAATTTATATTTTGTACTCCAGCAGTCATACCTGTAACTATGTGAAAGCTTTGAGCCATTCCTCTTTGGGTAATTGGAATACCTGCATAATTTAAAACAGATATAGGAGAGGTCACACCTGGAATAACTTCAAACTCTATATTTTCATCTAATAAAGCTAATACTTCTTCTCCACCTCTTCCAAAAACATATGGATCTCCACCTTTTATTCTACCAACAATATGACCTTTCTTAGCTAATTCAACTAGAGAACTATTAATTTCTTCTTGAGTTTTATAATGAGATCCTGGTTCTTTTCCACAATAATATATTTCGCAATTATCATTTAAATAATTTAATATATTGTTTGAAACTAATCTATCATATAAAACTGCAGTACATTTTTTTAAAGATTCTACTGCTTTTAAAGTTAATAATTCTTCATCCCCTGGTCCTGTACCAATAATATAAACTTTATTCATTTTTTTATCCTTTCATTATTTCCTTGGCTAATTTAGTACCTATTTCAATGTGATTTTCTTTATTACCTAAGATATCTTTCTTTATTATTCTTCCACCACCTAAATCATAAGTACCTATCATATATAAATCTTTATCTTTAATTTCAGAATATACACCTATAACAGTATGACATCCTCCATTTAATTCCTTCATAAAACTTCTTTCAGCTTCAACAGCTATTCTTACTTCATTGTTATCTAATTTTTTTAAATAAGAATTAAATTCTCCATTTTCAAGTGCTTCTATACCTAATGCCCCTTGACCTATAGCTGGTAAAAATACTTTAGGATCAAAATAATCTGTAATATAGCTTTCCATATTTAATCTTTTTAAGCCTGCAGCTGCTAAGATAATTCCATCCATATTTTCATTTTCCATCTTTTGAAGTCTAGTTTGAACATTACCTCTTATAGGCACTATTTTTAAATCTTTTCTTAGACTTCTAAGCATTGCAGCTCTTCTAATACTACTAGTACCTATAACTGCTCCCTCTTTTAGCTCTTCAAAATGAATATTGTTTCTTGATACAAATACATCTCTAATATCTTCTCTTTCAGGGATTGCAACCAGTTCAAATCCATTTGGTAATTGAAAGGGAACATCCTTCATGCTATGAACTGCCGCATGAGCTTCCTTATTTAAAAGAGCATACTCTATTTCCTTTACAAATAAGCCTTTTCCTCCTATTTTATCTAAAGTTACATCTAACCTCTTATCGCCTTCAGTAACAACTAACAACTTTTTTGAATTTATATTATTCTTTTCTTTAATAAGTTCTATTACTCTATCAGCTTGAACTTGAGCTAATTTACTTTTTCTAGTTGCAATTATTATCTCCATACATATCTCCTATAAATCCTTATATATTTTATTTAAAACTTCTTTTCCAAAAAACATCTCTAAAACGATTTTATCTTTTTTCTTTTCATAAATATATTTAAAGTCTTCACTACACACAAAATTAATTATATCATTTTTACTTTCATTTATTTTCTTAGCTGAATTTCTAATTAAGGATGAATATCCAATAAAATCATTATATTCCTGTAATATTTCTTCTACTCTCTTTGCTATCATCAATGCTCCCTTTGGATTTCCATAGTTAGTGTTTACAGCAAAACTTATATTATTTAAATTTCTTTGTACAGGAGCTATGGCCATGCTTTCTATATAATCTTCTACATATATGTATATCTTGTAAGCCTCTTCACAGTCTTTTTTAATTTCTTGATTTAAAATACTATTATTAGTTGCTATTACAATTATATGCTTATTTTTAATAAAATCTTTATAGTAACTATTTTTAATAAGCTTAATATTCTTCAGTTCTTCAAAATCTTTTGTAAAATCTAATGATAGTACTTCTACATTACAATTTTTAGATAGAAAATTTTTAGCTTTTATATATCCAACTTTTCCTCCACCTATTACTCCTACATTTGTTTTTTTAGAAATTAATGAAAGATAAGTATAATCTATATTTTCTTTAAGAATATTTTCTCTAATATCTTTAAACATTCTTCTCCTTGCCCCTTTAACTGCTCTTCTTTTAAAACTTCTATAGCTCTATTAACATAATAATCAGAAGTACTTTTAATCAGCATTTCAGCAATTTCTCTATCTTTTTTATCTCTGCATTTATTTTGCAATGTTTTTTGTCTTTCTTTAATAACTTTAGAACTATCTTTTTTCATATCTTTTATTACCATAGATACTT
>JAEZAL010000172.1 GCA_023427705.1 Bacillota bacterium
TTCTAAATTCACCCCCTTAATAATTTTATTAGGGTCTCTTTGCAGTTTTGGGGAAATCTGCGTTCGAGTTCGTTTTTAACATACTAGATTATATCATTGAAAGTTTATAAGTTCAAGTATTAAATTAAAACATTAAGGAAAAATAAAAGGGAGAATAGTTTTTTTGGAGGTATTTTTATGATTAACATAAGAACAGACTTAGCTATAGAAGCTAGAGATATGTACACTAAAGAGAATAAAAGAGAGCTTGATGGAGTTATTGTTGATGAAGAAAAAGAAGGAGATATTAAAATAACTACAGTTACTATTGAAAGCGATGAAGCAGGTAAAGAGTTAGGAAAACCAAAAGGAAATTATATAACAATAGATTTTCCAGAATTTACTCACTATGATGGCGAATCTATGGATAATGTTTCAAAAGTTGTTGATAATGTATTAACTAGATTAGTAAATATGCCAGAAGAAAAAACTGCATTAGTTGTAGGTCTTGGGAATTGGAATGTAACTCCTGACTCATTAGGACCAAAGGTTACTGAAAAAATTATGGTTACTAGACATTTAAAACAAGTTATGCCAGAAGCAATAGATGACTCGGTAAGACCAGTTTGTTGTATATCACCTGGTGTACTTGGAATAACTGGAATAGAAACTGGAGAAATTATAAAATCATTAGTAGATAAAATAAAACCTGACCTTGTTATATGTATAGATGCACTTGGATCAAGAAAGCTTGAAAGAGTAAATAGAACTATACAAATTAGTGATACTGGCATATCACCTGGAGCAGGTGTTGGAAATCATAGAATGAAGATAAATGAAGAGACTTTAGGAGTAAAAGTTGTTGCTATTGGAGTACCTACAGTAGTGCATGCAGCTACTATAGCCAATGATACTATAGATCTTGTATTAGATGGACTTATTAATCAAGCTGAAAAGGGAAAAGAATTTTATAATATGCTAAAGTCAGTAGATAAAATTGAAAAGAGTCAATTAATAAAAGAAGTACTAGATCCTTTTGTTGGTGATTTAATGGTTACTCCAAAGGATGTTGATGCGGTAATTGAATCATTAGCTAAAATAATTGCTAATGGAATTAATATGGCAATACAACCTAATTTAGATATGGAAGATATAAATAAATTTATGAATTAAAAATATTTTTTAAATTATTAATAATTATGTAACTCTCTAAATATACTTATTAAAGGGAAGGGGGAGTTGCATGTATTCATTAAAGCAAGGTATGCCTAATAGGAAAGGAACCATTAAAAGTGGAGGATTAGGTATTAATAGTAAGAATTTCAGTGTTGGATATTTAATTATAATAGTAGCTTTTATAATATTTCTTATAAGAGCCGTTAATGTAGTTAATAATTATAATGATCCTGGTGGGTATGCATATGTTCAAATGCTTAACTTTTCTATGCCGGTAGTCAAAAATGCAGTTTATGATGAAGGTGCATATGCAGAAAATAATCTTACTTTAAAAAATGTTGCATTAGAAGCTATTGGAATAAGAGGTATAAATGCATATAAAATAATAGGGAAGGAAATAGGTTTATTTAGTAAAATTTGGGGTAAGTCAACAATATCATCTATAAATAAGCTAACTCCATTTTCATTAAAAAATGAAAGTATTGCTAGAATGACAGATGAAGAAATAGCAGAGCTAAATAAGGTAAGTGCAGCTTATGATCCAAGTCTTAAAAAAACTTTAGATAACTCTAAGATTGAAGTATTAATTTTTCATACTCATACAACAGAAAATTATTCTGAAAGGGAAAACTTAACTACGGATACAGATTTTAATGTAGCTGGAGTTGGAGATGTATTAGCAAAGGAGTTGGAGGAAGGCTATGGAATATCGGTTATTCACGATAAAACAAATCATAGTGTTTCTTATAATGAAAGTTATGCAAGATCAAATCAAACTTTAAGAAAATACTTAGATGAGTATGGAGATTTTAAATTAATTATTGACCTTCATAGAGATGGGGTAGATGGTGCTAGAGCAGAACAATTAAAGAAGGTTTATACCATTAATATGAATGAACAAAATTTAGCTAAGATGATGTTTGTTACAGGGCAAAATAGTGAAAGATATACTGCAAATAAAGCTTTAGTAGATAAACTATATAATACTGCTAACACATTATTTCCTGGAATAATAAGAAATACTTACGAGTATGAATATGCGGCTACATCAATTAATCATAGTTTAAGTGATAATTTTGTATTACTTGAGGTTGGTTCTAATATAAATAGCGCTCAAGAGGCAAAATTAACCAGTAAATATATTGCAAGGATAGTGGCAGTGTATTTAAATAGATAAAGTATGAATATATAATAGTTTTTATGAGCATCCTTTTAGATAATAAAAGTACTAGGGGGTGCTCTTTTGATAAACAAAAAAATTTTAATAGGAACAGTGATTTTTTTAGTAATAGTAATATTAGGTTTTATTCAAATTAATGTTATTAACACAAAAGCTTTATCACCTATTGGAAATGGTGAAGATAACTATGAATTAGTTAAGGAGGAATTTGGGAAGGATTTTGAAGAATTTATTAAAGATAATGCTGAAGTGAAAATATATACTCCTAATGATCAAATCGAAAATACAACTATTAAAATAAATAATAAAGAATTTATAATAAATATGAATAATAAAATAACTGAAAAGTTTTATAATCTTGGTGGATTTTTATATAATGGATTTAGTCGTATAATAGAAAAAATAACTGGTAAAGTAGAAAATAATGAAGGTAGCAATAAAAGTGAAGATTTAGACAAGATAATAGATGATTTTTTAGAGAGTAATGATAATAATAATTAACACATATTAACAACTTCACATTTATATTGACACATAACCTAGGCATTATGATATAATTTACCTTGAAAATTACAATGGGGGTGAATTGACTATTTGCTTAGTAATGCAATAGTTTGATATATGAGTAGTAATAGACAACAACATATTAGAAATTTTTCAATAGTAGCCCATATAGATCATGGGAAGTCAACCCTAGCTGATAGATTATTAGAAGCCACAGGAACTCTTACTCAAAGAGAAATGGAAGAGCAAATCCTTGACAATATGGAAATAGAGAGAGAAAGAGGAATAACAATTAAATCACAAGCTGCAAGACTTGTTTATAGAAGACCAGATGGAGAGGAATATATATTAAATTTAATAGATACTCCAGGACACGTAGATTTTACATATGAGGTTTCAAGAAGTTTAGCTGCCTGTGAAGGTGCTGTATTAGTAGTAGATGCAACTCAAGGAGTTCAAGCACAAACA
>JAEZAL010000225.1 GCA_023427705.1 Bacillota bacterium
AAATCTTGGATTATTATAAAGTAAATAACTTTTAGGAATGGGTGCACATATGAATAAGGTTAAAAAAGTAGCAACAATAAATGATTTATCAGGAATAGGAAGATGCTCCTTAACAGCAGCAATACCAGTTTTATCAACATTAGGAGTTCAATGTTGACCTTTTCCAACAGCAGTATTATCTTCTCAAACAGAGTTTGATAAATTCACTTTTTTAGATATTACTGATGAAATGGTCAGATATAAAGATACTTGGAAAGAGCTAGGTATTAAATTTGATTGTATTTATAGTGGTTTTTTAGGATCTGAAAAGCAAATAGATATAGTTTTAGATTTTGTATTAGAAAAAGAAAATGCATTAATAGTTGTAGATCCTGTTATGGGTGATAATGGGATACTTTATGATACATTTACAGAAGAAATGTGCAAAAAAATGTGGAGGTTAGTTTCAGTAGCTAATATTGTTACACCAAATTTAACAGAGGCTTGCATACTAACAGGTGAGAGCTATGATAAATATGGAACTAATGATGAAAAGGTTAAGGAAATAGCTATAAAAATAGCTAATATGGGACCTGAAAAAGTAATAATTACTGGAGTTATAAGAGAAAATAACATTTATAATTATGCTTATGATAAAATTGAGAATAAGTTTTTTATAGCTGAAGCGGAATTTAATAATAAATCTTATAGTGGTACAGGGGATATTTTTACTTCAATAATAGTAGGTTTATTATTAAATAATCATAATTTAAATTATTCTATTAAGAGTGCAACTAATTTTATTTATAAGGCTATAAATTATACATCTAAGTTTAATTGTAATCCAAAAGAAGGCATTATGTTTGAATTATTTTTAAAGGAGTTGATTTCAATAAATGAATACAAGCAGTAAAACTAAAGAAATAGTGCTAACAGCACTATTTGCAGCAATAATTTGCACAACAACATTGATTTTTCATATTCCTACTGGGTTTAATGGTGGATATATTCACTTAGGTGATACTTTTATATATTTAGCAGCATGTCTTTTGCCTACACCCTATGCAATGATTGCAGGAAGTTTGGGGGCAGGAATTTCTGATGTGCTAAGTGGTGGAATGTTATGGGTTATACCAACTATACTAATAAAGCCTATTATGGTGTTGTTTTTTACATCAAAGAAAGATAACTTAATATGCAAAAGAAATTATTTGGCAATCATTGGAGCAGGACTTGTAGGTTGGATTGGTTATTATTTAGCTGGAGCTATTATATCTGGTAACTTTATTTCTCCTCTTTCCACTGTTTTAATGGAATTATTTCAGCCAATTGCATGTGGTATAATATTCTTAATTGCAGGTTATGCTTTAGATAGAATAAAGATTAGAGAAAAAATATATTCATTGGTAGCAAAATGATTGTAGTTATAGAGGTATCACATGAAGGTAATGACATTTAATTTAAGAACGGACTTTCCTTTAGATATTAATAATAGATGGGATAAAAGAAAAGAAATAGTATATGATATTATAAAAAACAATGATTTTGATATAATTGGAGTGCAAGAACTTAATAATAAGATGTTTAAAGATCTTACTTCTGAAATATCTAATTATAATTTTGTAGGCTCTCCAAGAAGTAAAAAGTATTTCATTGAAAGAAATGATATATTGGTTTCAATAAGACATAGGATACTAGATTATAATACTTTTTGGTTATCAGAGAAACCAGATGAAATAGGTAGTGCTATTTGGTATTCTGTATTTCCAAGAATATGTACAACAGCTTTAATAGAGCTAGAAGATGGTAATATTATAAGAGTATATAATACACATTTAGATTTTTTATTTCCTAAAGCTAGAGAATATGGATTAAAGAAAATATGTGAGTATATGGAAAATCAGCATAAAAAAGATGATTACCCCGCAATTTTAATGGGAGATTTTAATGCTATGCCTTCTAGCAAAGCTATTAGAGATTTTTCAGAGGGAAGATATAGTGCAAAGAAATTTATAGCAGTTCAAGAAAATAACAAAGAAATTTATTCTATGGCAACCTTAAGTAAGTTTAAAGGTAAGAATAAAGGTCTTCATATTGACTATATATTTGTAACAGAAGAGTTTAATGTTAGAAATAGTAAAATTTTATATCATAATAAAGATGGGAGATACCCTTCAGATCATTATCCTGTAAGTGCTGAATTAGAAATTAAAAATTTATAAGGAGAGAAAATTAAACTGTATTAAATAGTTCAATTTTCTCTCCTTTAATTATTACTAAGTATTATCTATTATTTTAAAGAATAAGTCTTCTAAAGTACCATCTTCGTTATATTTCTCTTTTAAAAGTTTTTTATTTCCAGAATCAATTATTTTTCCATTTTTCATTAATATTATAGTATCACTTATCTCATCAATTGAGGATAAAATATGTGTACTTACTAAAATAGTTTTGTTTAGAAGTTTAATACTATGCAGCATTTCTCTAAACTCTTTAATTCCATTAGGATCTAAACCTACAAAAGGTTCATCTATTAATAAATAATCAGGATTATGTATTAATGACATTATAATAGAAACTTTTTGCTTCATACCTTTAGATAAATCCTTTGTTAATTCATTTTTCTTATCTAGTAAATTAAAAGTATTCATTAAATCTACAGCTTTATTTTCCCAATTTTCAACTTTATAGGCTAAAGCAATAAATTTAAAATGTTCCCATACAGTTAATAAGTTATATAAATCTGGTGTTTCAGGTATATAGGATAAACTTTCTCTTATTTTTCTATTTTTGATAGATTGTCCATTTATTAAAATTTCTCCAGAGTCCTTTCTAAGTAATGATAGAATACATTTTAGAGTTGTGGTCTTGCCAGCACCATTTGGACCACATAATATAGCAATTTCACCACTGTTAAGGGTAAAAGATATATTATCTATGGCTTTATTTTTTTTAAAAGATTTAGATAAATTTTTTACTTCTAGCATAAGCATCCTCCTTATTAATATTCAATTAAATCAAATATTTTATTAGATAATAGTATCAGTAAAAATAAATAAGTGATTATAAATAGAAAGAAAATACAAAATGATATATAAATATTATTGATTACAATATAACTTATCAATGTTGACATAAAAGGTATCATTATCAGAATCATTAATACAAAAGTAGCAATAAATCCTGGTTTTGTATTATCTTCCTTTGGAGTAAGAAGAATTATAATTAAGTTTAATAGTTTTATTACTAATGTAGTTAAAATAGTAAGGAAATAGCATCCTATACCTAATATTAAATACTTGCTGTTTAATATTATTGAAGGGAGAAGCATTATACTGATTCTTATAAATAAAATAATTAACTCATCTAATACAGTAGATAATATTTTACTAATTGGTTTTCCAGGCAGTAAATATATATACATGTTTTTAAGTTCTCTAGATAGCTCAGAAAAATTTGCAGAAAAGAGTGAAATATATACTGTACCTAATGATATTATTAGTAGTGATTCTAATTGACCACCTTTTAAAGTTATAAATCCTCCAAAAGCACCGATAAGAATATTAATTGTAAAATAAAGATATTTCTTTATTGAAGTTTGTTTTCTTTTTCTAATTACAGAAGCCTTCCAGTGGAATGATAGTACACCTATTCTTTCTTTTGAAGATATATTTAAATTCACTTTTTTTATATCTTTTTCAATTTCTGAATGTACATCAGCTTTATAATTTTTTAGTTTTTTGATTCTTTCGTTTAGTGTAGATACTTTTTCTGAAATTTCTTCGTAATACTCAACATTGAGATATAAAAATATTGAGCAGTTTATGATTGAAAGCAATAATAGGAATATTATATCAGCAATTGAAAGAGAAGTTGTTTCAGTTAAGATATTAGAAATAAAATTTATTATTGAAGATATGATAGGTAGTTTAATTATTAAACCTTCATATAAATTATTACCTAACATAGAT
>JAEZAL010000021.1 GCA_023427705.1 Bacillota bacterium
AGCAAGTGTAAATTTACATATAAAAAATGGTTTTGAAGTAATAGGAACTAGAAAGGCTATTTCAAGAGATATATTTAATAATTGGCGAGATGTTACTCTTTTAGATAGAAGAAGTAATTATTATTAAGGAGCTGTCGCAACAGCTCCTTAATTAAAAATGTAGAATGTAAAAAGTATAATTATGGATGTAATTCGAAACGAATTACTAAAAATATATATATTTTAGAAACTCCTGATGGAGTTTCTTCATTAATTTTACATTATTCATTTTACACTGTGCGACAGCTCCTTTAATTCTTATGACTTTATTAATTAATGTTAAATTTAAATTAGTTATTGTAAGGGAATTATAATAATAAGGGAATAATTACCCTATAGGAGGTTTGATTAATAAATATGGATAATACATCACTTATACTTGAAGGTGGCGGAATGAGAGGAATTTATTCAGCTGGAGTTTTAGATTTGTTATTGGATAAAGATATAAATATCAAATATTGTATAGGAGTATCAGCAGGAGCATGTAATAGTGTTTCTTATATTTCAAAGCAAAAAAAGAGGAATTATAGGATTAATATAAATTATATAAATGATAAACGATATTTAAGTTTTAGTAATTTAATTAAGACAGGATCTGCTTTTGGAATGGATATGCTATTTAATTTAATACCAAATAAGCTAGAACCATTTGATCATGATACTTTTATTAATTCAGGAACAAAATTTTTAGTTGGAGTAACTAATTGCGAAACAGGGCTTCCAGAGTTCTATCAAATACAGGATTTTAATAAAGATGGATATGAATCTTTAAAGGCTTCTATATCACTTCCTTTAGTTGGGAGGGTAATTGAATACGATAATAAAAAATTAATGGATGGGGGTATAGCAGCACCTATCCCTATTCAAAAAGCTATAGATGATGGTATAGAAAAGCATGTAGTTATTTTAACTCAACACAAAGGATATAGAAAAAGTAAGACTAAGATCATGCCTATTATAAAAAGAAAGTATAAAAATCATACTGGGCTTATAAATGCCATGGAAAATAGATTTAAAATTTATAATGATACATTAGATTTATTAGATAAATTAGAAGAAGAGGGAAAATGCTTTGTTATTAGGCCAAGTGTACCTTTAGAAGTAAGTAGGTTTGAAAAAGATAAGAATAAACTAGAGGAAATATATAATAGAGGATACGAAGATGCAAATGCTCTTTGTGAAAATCTAATTAAATTCTTAAATAAATAAAAGTTGGAGGTACTTAAATGAGAATATTTCATATGGGGGACTGGCATATAGGTAAGCTAGTAAATGGCTTTTATATGACAGAAGATCAAGAGTATATATTAGAAGATTTATGTAGGGTAATTGAAGAAAAGAAGCCAGATGTACTTTTAATTGCAGGGGATTTATATGATAGATCAGTGCCACCTGTTCATGCTGTTGAATTATTAAATAAGTACTTAAGAAAAATAGTTAAAGAATTAAATACAAAGGTAATTGCAATAGCAGGAAACCATGATAGTAATGAGAGAATAGAATTTGCTAGCTCTCTTTTATGCGATAGTGGTTTATATATTTATGGAAACTTAAAGAGAAATATAGAAAAAATAGTTTTAGAAGATGAACATGGTAAAATAAATTTTTATCCAATACCTTATGCTGATGTTCCAGTTTGTAGAGAACTGTTTCAAGATGAAAGCATAAAAAATTATGACTTAGCAATGGCTAAAATTATGGAAGAGATAAATAAAGATTTTAATAGTGATGAAAGAAATATAGCTATTGCTCATGGATATATTACTAAATTTAATGAAGAAAATATTGAGAAATTAGAAGAAAGTGAATCAGAAAAACCTTTATCTATAGGAGGAACTGATTTTATAGATTATAAGCATTTTGATAAATTTAATTATACTGCTCTTGGGCATTTACATGGACCACAAAAGGTAGGGTGTGAAAAAATAAGATATTCTGGATCTCTTATGAAATACTCTTTTTCAGAAGTTAAACAAAAGAAATGTGTAACTATAGTAGACATAGATGCTAAAGGTGACATAACTATTGATTTTGTAGATTTAAAACCTAGAAGAGATTTTAGAATTAAAAAGGGCACATTAGAAGTTTTACTAAAGGATTATAGAAATGAAAATTGTGAAGATTATATAAAAGTAATTTTAGAGGACAAGGGTGAAATCTTAGATCCAATGGCAAAGCTTAGGGCTGTATATCCTAATATTATGGAGTTACAAAGAGAAGAAAAACTTTTAAAAAGATCATACAATGAAGTAATGGCTGAAGAAGTAAAGAAAAAATCAAAGGTTGATTTATTTAAAAGTTTCTTTAGCGATATTGTTGGTGAAGAAGCAGAAGAAGACGAAATAGAAATTATGGAAAGTATTATTATAAAGGCTGAAAGGGGAGAAGAATAATGAAAATTAAAAAATTAGTTATATCTGCTTTCGGACCTTATGCTACAGAGCAAGAACTGGATTTTGAAAAGTATTTAAATAACCAAAATATGTTTGTTATAACTGGTAATACAGGGGCAGGAAAAACTACTATATTTGATGCTATAAATTTTGTGTTATACGGGGAAGCTAGCGGAAGTGATAGGGATGGAAAATCTTTAAGAAGTGATTTTGCAGATGCTTCTACTGAAACAGAAGTTAAGCTATGGTTTTCTTTAAAGGGAAAAGATTATTATATAAAAAGGTCTCCTCAATATTTTAGAAAAAAACAAAGAGGAGAAGGCTTAACAGAAAGTAGTGCAAAAGCAGAGCTTGTATATGAGGATAAAACTATTACAGGTAGTAAAGAGGTTACAAGACAAATAGAAGAAATACTTGGTATAACTTGTGAACAATTTAAACAGCTTGTTATGATACCACAAGGAGAATTTAAGAAATTACTTAATTCTGATAGTGATAAAAAGGAAGAGATATTTAGAAAGATATTTGGAACTAAGGTGTTTTCAGATATTCAAAATAATATAAAGACTGAAGCTAATAATTTAAAAAAATCTATAGAAGAAGTTTTAAGAGATAGGGAAAATAAAATAAAATCATTTCAATTGAGAAAAGATGATGAGCTTTTAAAAAGCTTAATAATAAATAAGGATTTAAATATTGAATTAATATTAGAAGAATTTGAGAAGTCTATAGATGCAGATAAAGTGGAAGATACAGATTTAAAAGAAAAAGAAGATAATATAAAAGTTAAACTTGATAATTTATCTAAAGAATTAGTACTTGGACAAGAAATTAATAAAAAGTTAGAAGCATTAGATAAATATAAAATAGATTTTGAAAGATTAAATTCTTTAAAGGAAAACTTTAAACTAAAAGAAGAAGAATTAAAATATGCTAAAAAAGCTGTTACAGCTTTAAATTATGAAGAAAAATATATAGAAAAGAAAAGAATCCTTGATAGAATAAGAAAAAGTTTAAGCATAAGTACAGAGAATTTAAGTAAGTTAAAAAGTGATTTAGAAAAGGCTGAACTTGATTTTAAGAAGGAATTAGAAAAAGAACCTTTAAGAAATGAATTAAATAAAAGGCTAGATGAAATTCAAGGTTTAAAGGAAAAAACTTTACTTTATAAAGAAAATAGCGAAAAGTTAACTTTATTAAAAGCTTCTTATACTAAGATTAAACAAAGAATAGAAGATATTAAAAAAGAAATAGATGAAAAGTCTAAATTACTATTAAAAATAGGTAATGAAATTAATATAATTCAAAGTTTAAAAGAGGAAGCAGCCAAGTTAGATATTGAAGGTTTAAATTATAAAGCTAAGGAAGAAAAATTAAACAATTTAAAGTTAAGTATAAATAAGTTAACTAATGAACTATTGAAAGAAGAAAGATTAAAAGAAGACTATGAAGTCTTAAATAATAATTATATAAATAAAAGAAATATATATGAAGCTTTAGATGAAAGCTTTAGAAATAACTTAGCAGGTATTTTAGCAAAGGATTTAAAAGAGGGAAAAGAGTGTCCTGTTTGTGGTTCTATAAGTCATCCAAATCTTGCAAAATTAGAGGATAAAAACATTAGTGAAGATGAGGTTAAGAAAGCAAAGTTAGAAGAAGAAGCTTCAAGAAAAAAGATGGAAGCTTCATTAACAAGCCTTACTAAAATAAAAGCAGAAATTGATGCTTTAAAAAATGATAATATAAATAAATTATTTATAGAGATATTTAATGAAGAGTTAGATAAAGATATATCTTTAAGCTTTAACAAAGTATGTAATGAACTAAGTTCTGTAGAGGGAGTTTTAAATAATATTACTTTAAAGAAAAAAGAAGTAGATAAAAGAATTTCAAGAGAACTAGATTTAAATAAGAGGAAATCAGAAATTGAAAGTTTAAATGAGGCTTTAAGAAAAGAATTAGAAGAAAAAAATAATGAACTTTTACTTAGAGAAGGAGAAGTTAAAACACAAGAAGCTAATTTAAATAATATAATAAATGACTTTAAAGGAAGCATAAAGTCTATTGAAGAACTAAACATAGAAGAAAAAGATACAACTAATAAGCTTAGAATATTAAAAGAAGCCTATGAAAAATGTGAGCTATACTTAAGAAATATAAAAACTACATTTGATAAAGAAAATGGAAATAAGGATACTTTAGAAAAGCAAGAAAAAGAAGCTAGTATAGAGCATGATAATTGTGTAGCTGAATTTAAAGAGAAGGTTTTATCTTTAGGTTTTGAAAACTATAAAGATTATATAAGTAAAAGAAAACAAGAATCAGAAATTGAAGCATTAGAATCTGAAATACAAAAATATAATCTTGATTTATCTAATGCAAATAAATTATATAGTTTAACTCTAGAAGAATGTAAAAATCTAAAACTTGTAGATATAAAACTAATAGAAGCTTCTATTGAAGAAGTTAACAAAGAAAGAGAATATATAAATAATTTATTAAAAGAAGTTTATTCAAGAATAATTCAAAACACTAAGATTTTACAGGACTGTTTAAGCTTTAATAAAAAGATATCAGTGCAAGAAGAGAAGTATAAGAAAATAGGAAGATTATCAAAGATTATAAACGGAGATAATCCAAGGAAAATAAGCTTTGAAAGATATGTTTTAGCAGCTTATTTTGAAGATATTATATCTGCTGCTAATATAAGATTTGCCAAAATGACTAATAGTAGATTTGAACTTTTAAGAAAAGAAGATGTTGGAGATAAGAGAAAAGGACAAGGATTAGATTTAGAAGTTTATGATAATTATACAGGAAAATCAAGAGATGTAAAAACCTTATCTGGTGGTGAATCCTTTAAAGCTTCACTTGCAATGGCATTAGGTCTTTCTGATGTAGTTCAAAGATATTCAGGTGGAATTCAATTAGATACTATATTTATAGATGAAGGCTTTGGAACATTAGATCCTGAATCGCTAGATATAGCCATAGAAACATTAATTGATCTTCAAGACAATGGAAGAATAGTAGGAATAATTTCACACGTTCAAGAGCTAAAAGATAGAATAGAAGTTAAATTAGAAGTAACTTCAACTACACAAGGAAGTAAAGCAGAATTTAAGATTTAAAATAGAAATACTGAGGTCTTTTAAGTGATATGTATCTATTACTTAAAGGGCCTTTTATTTTGAATAAAAATTATTTTTCTTTTTTATATCTTGTAACGAATGTTACCGAATTAATTTATTAATATTAATATAATGTACCTATGAAATAAATTAATAAGGATAACAAGGGGGATTTATTTAATGGAAAATAAGATGTTTTGCTTTCAATGTCAAGAAACTGCAGGTTGTACTGGATGTACTAAATTTGGGGTTTGTGGAAAATCACCTGATTTAGCAAGAATGCAAGATCTTTTAGTATATACAACTAAGGGGTTATCAGAAATTACTACAAGACTTAGAAAAGAAGGAAAAGAAATTTCAAGTGAAATTAATCACTTTATAACATTGAACTTGTTTACAACTATAACTAATGCTAACTTTGATGATGAAATATTCTATGAAAGAGTAAAAAGAACTTTAGAAATAAAGGAAGAATTATTAAATTTATTATCAAATAAAGATAACTTATCAGAAGCTGCTACTTGGACAGCAAATACAAGAGAAGAATATGATGAAAAATCAACAAAGGTTGGAGTATTAGCAACTGAAAATGAAGATATAAGAAGCTTAAGAGAGCTTATAACTTATGGATTAAAAGGTTTATCAGCATATATGAAGCATGCTAATGAATTAAATTATGATGATAATGAAGTAAATGCATTTATGCAAGAAACATTAGCTAAGATGTTAGATGACAATTTAGGAGCTGATGAATTAGTTGCATTAACTTTAGAAACTGGTAAGGTTGGGGTAAGTGGTATGGCTATATTAGATAAAGCTAATACAGAAACTTATGGACATCCAGAAATGACTAAGGTTAATATTGGAGTTAGAAATAATCCGGGAATATTAGTTTCAGGACACGATTTAAAAGATTTAGAACAATTATTAAAGCAAACAGAAGGAATTGGAGTAGATGTTTATACTCATTCAGAAATGTTACCAGCTCACTATTATCCTGCATTTAAAAAGTATGAACACTTTGTAGGGAATTACGGAAATGCTTGGTGGAAACAAAAAGAAGAATTTGAAAGCTTTAATGGACCAATATTAATGACTACTAACTGTATAGTACCACCAAAAGATAGTTATAAGGAAAGAGTTTATACTACTGGAGCTGCTGGTTTTGTAGGATGTAAACATATTGAAGGTGGAGATGGAGTAGAAAAAGACTTTACAGAAATTATTGAGCATGCTAAAAAGTGTAAAGCACCAATTGAAATTGAACAAGGTGAAATAATAGGTGGATTTGCTCATAATCAAGTAATGCAACTTGCGGATAAGGTTGTAGATGCAGTTAAAACAGGAGCTATTAAGAAATTCTTTGTTATGGCAGGTTGTGATGGAAGAGCTAAGTCAAGAAACTACTACACAGACTTTGCTAAGGCACTACCAAAGGACACTGTAATATTAACAGCTGGGTGTGCAAAATATAAATATAATAAATTAGATTTAGGAGATATAGGTGGAATTCCAAGAGTTTTAGATGCAGGACAATGTAATGATTCATATTCATTAGCATTAATAGCATTAAAACTTAAAGAAGTATTTGAGTTACAAGATATAAATGATTTACCAATAGCATTTAATATTGCATGGTATGAACAAAAGGCAGTAATAGTATTATTATCATTATTATATCTTGGAGTTAAGAATATTCATTTAGGACCAACATTACCAGCATTCCTTTCACCAAATGTAGCAAAAGTATTAGTTGAGAACTTTGGTATTGGTGGAATAACTAATGTAGAAGATGATTTAGAAATGTTTTTAGCTTAATATAATAAAAAGTTATTGTAAAACTTGCATTTAGTTTTACAATAGCTTTTTTTTATACATTTTGATAAAGTATATAGTATATATACAAATTGATTAGAGAAATAGTTTTTTGGAGTAAATGTCTTCAAATTTTAATCTGAATATATGAAAGGAATAACCTATGATTGAAGTTTTAAAGAATACATGCTTTTTTAAAGGAATATCAGAAAAGGAAATAAGTGATATTTTAAAAAGTGAACTTTATTTAATTAGAGAGTATAAGAAAAATGATGTAATAGCTAATCAAGGAGAAAAATGTAATAGTTTATCTGTAATTCTTGAAGGAAAGGCAGTAATACAAACAATATATGAAAATGGAAAAGTACTGACCTTAGCTAATTTTAATGTAAGTGATGTATTTGCTGAAGCACTTCTATTTTCAAAGGATAAAGAATATCCTGCTACGGTAATGGCTCTTGAAAAATGCAAGATACTATCTTTTCCTAGAAAAAGTGTACTAGGTATAATGCAGAAAAATACTAAATTTGCTGAAAATATGTTAGAACTTTTATCACAAAAGATAGTTATATTAAATAGAAAAATTAATCTTATAGAGCTAGATTCTATTAGAAGAAAAGTATGTAAGATATTATTAGATAATTATAAGAAAAATAATAGTTATGTATATAAAATAGATTCTAAGAAAGAACTTGCAGAAGAACTTGGAATTCCAAGACCATCACTTTCAAGAGAATTAATTAAGATGAAGGATATGGGATTAATTGATTTTAATTTAAAAGAAATTAAAATTATTAATTTGGAAGCTTTAGAAGATGAATTTTTCTTAGAATAGACTTGATAAAATGTAAGTATATATTATTGTAGAGTTTTTATATTACTAATTAACTTTTCAAAGGGAAAAAAGTAACTAGGCAGGATCTAATATTAGAAGCCTGCCTAATCATTTTGGTATATATAAATTGTAAAGGGATATCTTTTTTTTATAATTAAATTATAAAATATATTTAAATAAATATAAATAAAAATATATAAAATTAAATAAAATTATCGTAGATTACAAAAATAAGCATAAATATTTGTGTAATAATGAAAAATCTAAATATAAGAAATAGTTTGAAAACTATATACAGATTATTAAATTTATGTTAGAATTATACTGTAATTTATTTAATGTGCTAAGAGATTTAGAGATAAGCATGAAAATAAGGGCTATTCCTGTTTTTTATGCTTTTTTTGTCGTGTAAAAAGCAAGCAATAAGGGGAATATAAATTATAATTTAGGGAGGTAATAATATGTATGACGTAGTAATAATAGGAGCAGGGGTAATTGGAGCTTCTATTTTTAGAGAACTAACTAAGTTTAACTTAAAAATTGCTATCTTAGAAAAAGAAAACGATGTAGCAATGGGGACTACAAAGGCAAATTCAGCAATAATTCATGCTGGATATGATCCAGAGTATGGAACATTAATGGCCAAGTATAATGTTATTGGAAACGAAATGTTTGATGACCTATGTAAAGAATTATCAGTGCCATTTATTAGGAATGGCTCCTTAGTACTTGCTTTTGATGAAAATGATATGAAAGTAATTAAACATTTATATGAAAATGGAATAAAGAATAATGTAAAAGATTTGAAAATAATAACTAAGGAAGAAGTTTTAAAGCTAGAGCCAAATGTAAGTGAAAATGTTTGTGGAGCATTATATGCACCAACTGGTGGAATTGTAGGTCCTTTTGAATATACAATTGCTTTAGTAGAAAATGGAGTAGAAAATGGTGGAGAGGTTAAATTAAATTCTGAAGTTGCTTCAATAACAAAGGAAGAGGTATTCACCATTAAATTAACAAATAATGAAGAAATAAAAACAAAGTATATAATAAATGCAGCAGGTGTTTATGCTGATAAAGTTCACAATATGGTTTGTGAAGAAAGTTTTAAGATTATTCCTATTAGAGGAGAATACTATGTATTAGATAAAGACGAAGGAAAAAACTTTACTAATACTATTTTCCAATGTCCATCTAAGGTTGGTAAGGGAGTTTTAGTAGCACCTACTGTACATGGAAACTTAATAGTTGGACCGAATGCACAGGAGCTTGATGAAAAGGATTCCTTAAAAACTACATCTGAAGCATTAGATTTTATAAGAGCTACAGCAATAAAGACAACAAATAAAGTTAACTTTAGAAATGCAATTAGAAATTTTGCAGGGCTAAGAGCAGATGCTGATAAAGGTGATTTCATTATAGAAGAAAATGATAAAGTAAAAGGATTTATTGATGTTTCAGGAATTAAATCTCCAGGATTAACAGCTGCTCCTGCTATTGCAGTTGATATAGTTGAAATATTAAAAAATTCTGGATTAACTTTAGTAGAAGATGAAAACTTTAATCCATATAGAAAACAAATTAGATTTATGGAATTATCCATGGATGAAAAGAAAGAAATCCTTGAAAGTAATAAAAACTATGGAAGAATAATCTGTAGATGTGAAGAAATTACTGAAGGTGAAATAGTAGATGCTATTAAGAGATCTTTTGGAAATGTTTCTTTAGATGGAATAAAGAGAAGATGTAGACCTGGTATGGGAAGATGCCAAGGAGGATTTTGTGGCCCTCGTGTGCAAGAGATAATTGCAAGGGAACTAAATATACCACTTGAAAGTATAGAGCTAGAAAAAGATGGATCTTATATATTAACAGGAAAGTCAAGGTAGGAGGGGTATTATGATATATGATTTAATCGTAGTTGGTGGAGGACCTGCAGGACTTGCAGCTGCATATGAAGCCTTTTTAAATGGAGTAAATAATATTTTGATTATTGAAAGAGATAAGGAACTTGGAGGGATATTAAATCAATGTATTCATAATGGGTTTGGTCTTCATACCTTTAAGGAAGAGCTTACCGGACCAGAATATGCAGATAGATTTATTAAACTTGTTGAAAATACTAATATTGAAATAAAATTAGACACAATGGTATTAGAAATAGAAGAAGATAAAAGAATACATGCCATAAATACTGAAGATGGATATATGATTTTAGAAGCAAAATCCATTATTTTAGCTATGGGATGTAGAGAAAGAACTAGAGGAGCTATTGGAATACCAGGAGATAGACCAGCTGGAATATTTACTGCTGGAGCAGCACAAAGATATATTAATATTGAAGGCTATATGCCAGGAAAAGAAGTAGTTATACTTGGCTCTGGTGATATTGGATTAATTATGGCTAGAAGAATGACTTTAGAAGGTGCTAAAGTTAAGGCTGTAGTAGAACTTATGCCTTATTCAAATGGATTAAATAGAAATATCGTTCAATGTTTAAATGATTATGATATACCATTATATTTATCTCATACAGTAACAGATATAGTTGGAGATAAGAGATTAGAAAAAGTAATTATTTCAAAAGTTGATGAAAATAAAAAGCCTATAAAAGGAAGTGAAGTAGAGTTTTCTTGTGATACATTACTATTATCAGTAGGATTAATACCAGAAAATGAATTATCTAAAAAAGTTGGTGTAAGTTTAGATAATAGAACTAATGGTTTAGTTGTAACTGAAAATATGGAAACTAATATTGATGGTATTTTTGCTTGTGGTAATGTAGTACATGTTCATGATTTAGTTGACTTTGTTAGTGAAGAAGCAAAACGTGCTGGAAAAGCAGTAGCAAAGTATTTAAATAACTCATTGGAAAAGAAAACTTATACTAATATAAAAAATGGTAGTGGAATTAATTATACAGTACCACAAAAAATATCTGTCAATGATATAGACGATAAGCTAACTATTTTTATGAGAGTTAATAATGTTTATAAAGATATGATTATAAAAGTTATGTCAGGAGATAATATAATTCAAAGTTTAAAGAGGAAGCATTTAGCTCCAGCTGAAATGGAAAGAGTAGTAATAAAGAAAGAATTATTAAAGGACTTAAATGAAGATATAATAATATCTTTAGAAGAAGTTAATTAGGGGGGAGCAAAATGGAAAAGGAATTAATTTGCATATGTTGTCCTATGGGATGTCACCTAAAAGTGAATGTAGAAGAAAATACAGTAACTGGGAATGGATGCAAAAGAGGAATAGATTACGGATTAAATGAAGTTACTAATCCAGTAAGAGTAGTAACTACAACTATTAAAGTTAATAATGGTGAACTTTCTGTACTTCCTGTAAAACTAAGGGTGAAATATCTAAATCTTTAATATTTAAGTGTATGGAAGAACTAAAAAATATAGAAGTAGATGCACCTATAAAAATAGGAGATATAATTTTATCTAATGTTTTAGGAACTGGTATAGATATAGTAAGCTGTAGGGATTTAGATAAAATTTAATAAGTAATATGGTATAAAATAAAAGGAAGTAAGATGCAATTTTATGTATCTTACTTCCTTTTATTGTTTAGAAAAGTATATATGTTTAATTTGACAACATTTGCTAGTAGGGATAAAATAATATTAACTTTTTGGTAAAATTAAAAAAATATAGTAGGAGTTGAAGATTATGAAGGCTATTTTAACAGTAATTGGGAAAGATAGAGTAGGTATAATTGCGGGAGTTAGTGGTGAATTATTAAAGTTAAACATCAATATTTTAGATGTTAATCAAACTATAATGGACAAGTATTTCACTATGATAATGATGCTAGATTTAAAAGAGGCAAACGCAAACTTTGATGTTATTAAGAGTTCATTAGTAGCAAAGGGTGAAGAATTAGGGGTTGAAGTTAAAATCCAAAGAGAAGAAATTTTTAATTCTATGCACACTTTATAATTGAAGGATATGGAGGGAAGTAATGAATAGTAACAATATATTAGAAACAATAAAAATGATAGAAGAAGAAAAACTTGATATAAGAACTATAACTATGGGTATTTCTTTGTTAGATTGTATAGATTCAGATGGAGATAAGGCAAGAGAAAAAATTTATAATAAAATAGTTAATAGCGCTAAGGACTTAGTTAAGGTTGGTAAAGAAATTGAAAATGAATTTGGAATTCCAATAGTAAATAAGAGAGTATCAGTTACTCCTATATCTATAATTGCAGGTGCTACTGATGAGACAGATTATGTAAAGTTTGCAGAGACTTTAGATAAGGCTGCTGAAGCTGTGGGAGTAGATTTTATTGGTGGTTTTTCAGCTTTAGTTCAAAAAGGATATACAAAGGGTGATAAGATACTTATTAACTCGATTCCAGAAGCCTTAGCAAAGACTAGTAAAGTTTGTTCATCAGTAAATGTAGGTTCAACTAGATGTGGAATAAATATGGATGCAGTTAGAGAAATGGGAGAAATAATTAAAAAAACTGCGGAATATACCAAAGATACTAAGGGATTTGGC
This sequence comes from Bacillota bacterium, assembly GCA_023427705.1. Lineage (GTDB taxonomy): Bacteria > Bacillota > Clostridia > Clostridiales > Clostridiaceae > Clostridium. Next base: position 12,738 of record JAEZAL010000021.1, read on the forward strand.
TGTGCTAAACTTGTAGTATTTTGTAATGCTGTTGAAGATAATCCATTTATGGCTGGAGCCTTCCATGGTGTAGGGGAAGCTGATAAGGTTATAAGTGTTGGTGTAAGTGGACCAGGAGTTGTTCAAAGAGCTTTAGAAAAAGTTAAAGGTGAATCCTTTGATGTAGTAGCAGAAACTATTAAGAAAACAGCATTTAAGATAACTAGAATGGGACAATTAGTTGCTAAAGAAGCTTCAGAAAGATTAGGAGTTCCATTTGGAATAGTAGATTTATCATTAGCACCAACACCAGCAGTGGGTGATTCAGTTGCACATATATTAGAAGAAATGGGACTAGAAGTAGTTGGAACTCATGGAACTACAGCTGCATTAGCATTATTAAATGATGCTGTTAAAAAAGGTGGAGTAATGGCTTGTAGTCATGTAGGTGGATTAAGTGGAGCATTTATACCAGTTTCTGAAGATGCAGGAATGATAGATGCTGTATTAAATGGATCATTAAACTTAGAAAAATTAGAAGCTATGACTGCTATATGTTCAGTAGGATTAGATATGATTGCAGTTCCTGGTGATACAAGAGCAGAAACTATAGCAGCTATGATTGCAGATGAATCAGCAATAGGTATGATTAATAATAAGACAACAGCTGTAAGAGTTATACCAGCACCAGGATGTAAAGTAGGAGATTTAGTTGAATTTGGTGGATTATTAGGAACAGCACCAGTAATGCCTGTAAATAAATATTCATCATCATTATTTATACAAAGAGGTGGAAGAATACCAGCTCCAATCCACTCCTTTAAAAATTAATGAAGGAATGAAAAAATTAAAGAATGAAAGAATTAGGGGTGTTTTGCTATGCAAAACTTAAAATATATTTATATGAAGAGGCTTTAATTTAAAAATCCTTTAAGGATTTTTAGCATAATTTTTTCATTCCTTCATTCTTTCATTTTTCATTCATTTTGCATCGCAAAATACACCTAATGTGTATAATATAAATAGAACAATTATCTAAAGAGAAGACAGTTTATATTGTTTTCTCTTTTATTTTTAGGGGGATTTATGAGGTGTGTTGTAATACATGGAAGTCCAAGGAGAGGTAACACTTGGGATGTTCTAAATATTGCAAAAGAAGAAATGAGAAAAAAGGGTGAAATTGAGTTTATAGATATTGAATTGCGTAAGGAAAATATACCTTATTGTAATGGATGTTTTTTATGTATTTATAAAGGTGAAGATAAATGTCCACATAAAGAGAAAATTAATAAGATAGTAAATGAAATTGAAAATTCAGATGCTATAATAGTTACTTCACCTGTATATTCAATGCAAGTTAGTGGGATTTTAAAGACATTTATAGATCATATGTCTTATAATTTTCATAGACCTAAATTTTTTAAGAAAAAGGCGTTAGTTATTACTACTACTGCAGGGGCTGGACATA
>JAEZAL010000083.1 GCA_023427705.1 Bacillota bacterium
CACCATATCCGAAATCTATTCTTATTGTCTTAACTCCCATATCCTTTAAACCTTTTAAATCCATATCTTCTAAATCTAAAAACTTAAAAGTATTAGGAGATATATCACTAATAATATCCATATCATACTCTTTAGCTAACTGAAAAAATTCTTTTACTTCTACTTTTAAAACTTCATAATTAGCTTCTGGTATATGCAATGAAGTAAATATTCTTGTGAATCCTAACTTATGAGCATCTTTTAATAACTTTATATTTTCTTCCTTACTGTTGTCTAAACCAAAATAAACTGAAAATCCAAAACTCATATATAATCACCTTTCTAGTTTATTACCCCTAATATTTATATTAATTTTAAGAAAAGGACAATGAACTATCGCAACAGCACCATTATCCTTTTGTATCATTATTTACTATTTAATTCTTAGTTAACACTTTTTAAAGCTTCAGCAATATAACCCTTGCTTGAATCTAAAATTTTCTTTGCTTCATCTTTATTTAATTCTGAAAGAATCATAAATATTGATAACTTAACATCAAAATCAGTTTCTTTTAAAACATTTTCTGCTTCTTCTCTTTCAACTCCAGTTGCTTCACAAACTATTTTCTTTGCTCTTTCAACTAGCTTTTCATTAGTTGCTCTTACATCAACCATTAAGTTTCCATAAACTTTACCAAGTTTTATCATAGTTCCTGTTGATAGCATATTTAAAACTAATTTTTGTGCTGTACCAGATTTTAATCTTGTTGATCCAGTTACAACTTCCGCTCCAACTACAGGTGCTATTGAAATCTTAGCTGCTTTTGCAACTTCTGAATTTGCATTACAAGTTATTGATGCAGTTAATGCACCTATTTCATTTGCATACTCTAATCCACCAATTACATATGGTGTTCTTCCTGATGCTGCTAATCCAACTACAGTATCATTCTCATTTAAAGATATACCCTTTAAATCTTCTACTGCTAATTCTTTTGAGTCTTCAGCACCTTCTTTTGCTCTAAATATTGCTTCTTTTCCACCAGCAATTAAACCTTGAACTAATTCTTCTGAAACTCCATAAGTTGGTGGGCATTCTGATGCATCTAATATTCCTAATCTTCCTGAAGTACCAGCTCCTATATAAATAAGCCTTCCTCCCTTATGCATTCTTTCAACAATTCCATCTATAGCTTCTGCAATTTTTGGTAATTCCTCTTCAACTGCTAGTGCAACTTTTTTATCTTCAGAGTTTATTATCTTAACCATTTCTAAAGTTGAAACTTTATCTATGTTTAACGTATTTTGATTTCTACTTTCTGTTGTTAACTTTTCTAAATCTATTTTTTTCATTAAAATACCTCCACAATAATTAGCTTCTATACTATATCTTTATTCTATAATCATAGTATCATAATTGAAATATTATTTCAATACTAAACCTTTATTTTTAAATTATATTTCACTATTTAAGCTTCTTTTTGTAATATTATTTAGCAATTAATTATATAATAAAACAAAAAAGGAAGCTTAGCATTGATTATTTCTAAGCTTCCTTAAATAATTTCTATATAAAAACCATTTAATATATATTATATATTGTGAAATTACATTTCAAATTTATATGCTATAAAACTCTGTAAATAATTTTATAGTATATTTATTATCCTTAACAGCTGCTAATTCTCTAATTGAATGCATTGAAAGTAATGGTGCTCCCATATCCATAACTGGAATAGTTAATAATGATGATGTTATTGGTCCTATAGTAGTACCACCCCTAACATCTGATCTATTAAAGAACCTTTGATATGGAACTTCTGCTGATTTACAAAGCCCTTCAAATATCGCTGCATTATAGCTATCTGTACTATAGCTTCCTCCTGCTGCTGTCTTTAATACTGGACCATTTCCTAATACAGGTCTATTAGTTGGATCATGCTTTTCTTCTACATTTGGATGAACAGCATGAGCTAAATCTGCTGAAATCATTAATGAATTTGCTAATGCTCTATGAAGTCCTTCTCTATCTTTTCCTAAAGCTAATGTTATTCTTTCTAATATATTTAATACTAGTGCAGAATTTGCTCCTTGAGGAGTTAAACTTCCTATTTCTTCATTATCAATACAAATCATAACCTTAGTTGATTTATTTGACTTGCTTTGGATTAATGCTTGAATACCTGTGTATACCATCCACATATCATCTAATCTTCCAGCTGAAATAAATTCTTCATTTAAGCCTATAATAGCTCCCTTTTCAATTTCATAAAGTCCTAAATCAAATCCTAATATATCATTTGCATTTACATTTAATTCTTCTGCTAAAGTCTTAACTAAGTAATTATCCTTTTCGAATTTATCATTTATAAGACTTAATAAAGGTAATGTGTCCTTTTGCTTATTTATATTGAATCCTTCATTTACGCTTCTATTCATATGAATAGCTAAGCTTGGTATTATTAATATTGGTTTATTAATATTTACAAGTTTAACTTCTGGCTTTAATGGTGAACTTCCTTTTAAAGTAACCTTTCCAGCAATACCTAAAGGTCTATCAAACCAAGTGTAAAGAATTGGTCCACCATAAACTTCTGTATTTAATTTTAAATACTTTCCTTCTGAAACCATTTCTGGATTTGCTTTAATTCTAAATCCAGGGGAATCTGTATGAGCTCCTATTAATTTAAATCCATCCTCTTCAATATCTCCATTACCAACTGTAAAGGCAATAAGAGCTGAATCATTTTTTATAACATAATACTTACCATCTTTCTGTAAGTTCCACTTATCACATTCTTTTACTTCATTAAATCCATTTAAGTCTAATCTCTCTTTAATAGTTTTTACAGAGTGATATGCTGTTGGACTTTTATATAAAAAATCAATTAAATCTAATGCTAATTCCTTTTCCATTTGTATCCTCCTTGAATATTTTATTTATATTATATCATACAAATAAAGAAAAAAAATATAATGCTACTTGTTCCTTTGCTTGCTCCAAATAACCACTATATAGTATTTATCTTCTCCTAGAATTAGTATAATAATTCTTTATTTTATTGGAATAATAAAAGTTATTTGTACCTATCCTTTTATAATTGAATTTGCTAGAGTTTGGTATATAATAAATTTATGGTGTTTTCAGTAAAAAATTAAAGTAACTTAAATAAAAGTATATAAATAGTTACTACATAAAATAATATAAATTATTTTATAATTTCTCATTTTATTCGGAATTACGCATAAATATTTTATAAAGTTAAGTTTCTATAAATAGGAGTGATATAATGATTTCTAAGTTTTTAGTTAATAGATTTATTAAAAATAATAAAGATATTAAAAATTCTAAAGTTCGTAATTCCTACGGAACTTTAGGTGGTATAGTTGGAATAATAATTAATTTCCTTTTATTTTTAATAAAATTTTTCGTTGGTATGTTAGTTGGCTCTATAGCAATTTCTGCTGATGCCTTTAATAACCTCTCAGATGCTGGCTCATCTATAATCACTATAATTGGATTTAAACTTGCAAGTAAACCTGCTGATGCTGAGCATCCATTTGGTCATGGAAGAATAGAATATCTATCTGCTCTTTTAGTTGCATTTTTAGTAATGCTTGTAGGTGTGCAATTTATTAAATCCTCCATAGAAAGAATTTTAAATCCTACACCAGTAACCTTTGAAGTTATACCATTTATACTTTTATTAATTTCTATTGGCTTTAAAGTTTGGTTATCTAAATTTAATAGATTTATAGGAGATAAAATTAATTCATCTGCATTAAAGGCAGCTGCTACAGATGCTTTAGGAGATGTATTTACTTCAAGCACAGTAGTTATTTCATTCTTACTTTCAAAATTTACTTCATTTCCACTAGATGGATATATTGGAGTTTTAGTAGCTTTAGCAATATTATATGCTGGATTTGGCTTAGTTAAGGAAACATTAAATCCATTGCTTGGAGAAGCACCTGACCCTGAACTTGTAAATGCAATATGTGATAAGGTTTTAGCGTACCCTCTTATTTCTGGTGTACATGATCTTATAATTCATAATTATGGTCCAGGAAGAATTATAGCTTCACTACATGCAGAAATTCCAGCCGATAAGAATATAATGGAGATTCATAATGTTATAGATGCAGCTGAAAGAGAAGTATCTAGAGATTTAAACATACATTTAGTAATCCATATGGATCCTATTTGCGTTATTACAGATGAAATTAAAGAAACATGGAACTATGTTGAAAAAGTTCTTAGAAAATATCCTTCTATTAAATCGATGCATGACTTTAGAATAGTTGGTGAAGGTGATATTAAAAACCTAATTTTTGATATAGTGGTTTCACCTTCAATATCTAATCGTAGAAGAGAGAAAGAAAAAATGCTTCGTGATATTAAAGATGCCATCCATTCTGAGCATCCTCAATATAACTGTGTAATTACAGTAGACTACGACTTCATGGAATAAATCCATATAAGAAATAGAGATAGGTACTTTCTCCGTCGCTTTGCTCCAAGTCGACATACCTATCTCTATTTCTTATATTCAACTAAAACTAAAGGAAATAATTCCTCAATTCTTCGGAATTATAAATACATTTCTTGACATTACTATTACGTTAACTAATAAATATTATTCTTAATTTGCTTCGCTCCAAGTCGACACAACATATTCTTTACACTCTTTCTTAAAACTGAAGGTAATAACTCCTCAAT
>JAEZAL010000203.1 GCA_023427705.1 Bacillota bacterium
CCTTAATATATTATATTTAATAAAATTTCTATTATTCTTATATAAAAAAATTATAGGAATATTTTTTATAACTGATATTTATAATGCTTTGACTATTAAATTTTAAATATTGATAGTTTTATTTTTCACTTATAAATTTCAATGTGAATTTACTTATAAAAAAAAGATATAGGATAGTTATTATACTAACTATCCTATATCTTTCTTACTGTATCTAAAATTACTGAGCTTCTTTTTCTTCACTTTCTATTACCCTTTTTGCTAATATATCCGCATTCATGGAAACTATATTCCCACACTCCAAGCATGTAAATTCTATTGAAGGAGAAATATCTCCATTAATTTGATTATCATCTCTATCTACTGGAAATTTTGCTGTAATATTATAATTCGCCATAAAATTATCTGAATTACATACTGGGCATTTTAATGTTTCTAATGCCTTTTTAGCCATATCTTCAATTTGTATTTCTTTATTTATCATAATATCACTCCTTTTATATATAATTCTACAAATAATTATATATTCCTTCAAAAATAGATATTTAATATATACATAATCCCCTGTTATTAACATCCTTTTTTATTATCTTTTCTTCAAATTTTCTAATTTTATCAAGTAGGTTATTTAAATTCTTTAACCATTTAGATTTTTATTATTTGCACCTACCATCACTGAATTAGTAAGCCTCTTCTTAGCTTTTATAAATTTATCAACTTTTCTTAAATTTGTCATGTCTGTTTTTGTTTCAATTTCATATTCATGTCTAGCATCTGAATTACGATACCTTAAGAAAATTAATGTGAAATATATAAAACCTGACAACAAGAAAATCCAGTTATAATCAAAGTCAACAATTAGCATTGCTATAAGTCCTAATATCTCAACTAAAACTGATACCAAAAACAATTTTGCCATATGAATTGGTACACTTCCCATTGTTTCTTTTGTTCTAGCATTTACAGCAATGTAGTGTAGCATTTTTTTACTTCCCTTTACTTGTTGATAGCTGTATAACCATACTGGTAAATATGCTGACTTCCATTGCTGTCCTTTAATATCAAAGTCTTCAGATGACCAAGCTACCCCACGATCATATGCCTTTAATGTATTATTAGCAGAAAATCTTGCAATATCTTTTGCTTGAGTATTAACTATAGGTCTTAGTTGCTCCACATTAGTATCTCTCTTTTCAGATGTATATCCCTTTAAATAATTTGCATTCCATTTAACAGAATTCTCTACATCAAAAGGCATTATTGAATTTATTATATTATTAGTTTTATCTGATGCATTTATATTTAATTTATCAGAACTAGATTCAACAGATAGGCCATCAATAACTAAATCAAATTCTCTTTCAACTTCATATAAATCAGCATCATAATAAGTCTTTTTGTTATCTTTACCACCCTCTGAATATCTTCTAACTAGTTTTTCCCCCTGCCCTGCTAGCTTTACATGAGCATTTATATCAACTAATACATATGGAAGATACGTACCCATTATATTGTTTGTTGTAAATTCTTCTTTAAATTTATGGTTAGCAAAAAATCTCCTTTTTCCTACAAAATTTCTTATTTCATTTTCAGCAGTTTCTTTTGTAATATTAAAAGGTAATACTAAATCTGGAATACTACCATTTTGAATTTGTTGATTTATTGACAATGTATTTCTACACCAGTGACATCTCGCTTGTGTTACTTGTGAAGTATCTATTACGACTTCAGCACCACAGCTACTACATTTTAATGTTAAAATATCATTACTATCTTCTATGATATCTTCCAGAGCAGATCCCAAAACTTGTCCTTGCAAATTACTTATATCAGTTTCTAATACATCTACTTTCTCTTGTTCAAATTCATGTCTACAAAAGTTGCATTTTAATTGTCCCGTTTTGATGTTAAGTTTTATATCTGTAGAACCACATTTAGGACATTTATCTTGTCCATCTTCAGCACCAAAATCTGTTTGTATAATTCTAGATTCATCAGATAGATTATTTTCATTATCTATAATATTGCTATAATCTTTACTCATAATATTATAACCCCAATATTTTTGCCTTTAAAATATCATATTCTTCTTGTGAAATTGCTCCAGCATCAAGAAGTTTTTTCATTTGTAATAATTTAGCTACTGGATCCTCCTGTACTGGTGCTGATTGTTGAGTTTGTTGAACTTGTTGCTCAATTGCTGGTTCAGTTGGTTGTTGTCCAAAGGAAGGTTGATAACTTGATTGAGTTACTTCTTGTTTCATTCCTCCCATAATTCCATTAGCTGCATTCATACCCATACCCATAAATGCCATATTAGCTCCACCACCATTTTGCATGCCACGAGCTGCTGCTTGTTGCATAAATGAATTCCCACGAGTTCCAGATAATGCATCTGCTTTCTTAACATCACTCATTAATGCTTTAGTATCTTCATCATATTCTATAGCAAGTATTGCAGTTTTAACTATTTCAAGTCCACGTTCTCTTTTCCATTGATATGCATCTTCTACAGCCTGAGACATAGCCTTAGCAAAGCCTATTTGGTCCCCTTGTATTTTTGAAATACGATTTCCCATCCTTGGATCATTTGTATAATTTGAAAAGGCAGCAGATAAAGTACCAACAACTTCATTAAAAAGCTGTTCACCTGCATCATTATCCATATCATTAAAATCAAATACTGGCGCTGAAGCTTGTAAATATTTTGCTGGTACAAAGTTCTTTACAAAGAGTAAAGGATCAATAATCTTTAAAGTATAAGTGCCTCTAACTAAAGCTCCTACTTGTGTTCCAAAATATGCATCATCCCAATAAATTTCTGCTTGAGTCCCAAATTTATTATTAGGTATCTCCTTTAAGTTAATATAAAAGGCTAATTGTTGAGAGTTTGCTTGTCCTCCAAATTTCACTTTTTCCCAGCTTGATTTAATCAAAGATGACATTATTCCATCTCCCTGAAAAATCGTCTGTGAATTTGAATCATTTGATGTGAAAATAAATCCTCCTGGCTCAGCAATTATTCCAGTTATTGCACCATCTTGCAAAGTAATAAGAGCAGTTCCTTCTGGTACTACAATTTTGCTACCATTACTAATGATATTATCATTTCCTTTTGTATTTGCTCCACGTCCGTTATTTTTTCCTCTTGGGACAGCTTGAAATAAACCAGCTGTTGAAGGCACATCAGTTCTCGGCATATAATAATCTTTCCATTGATCAGCAAGTGTGCCACCAATTGCACCTGTAAATGCTTTAATAAATCCCATTTTCCCACCTCTTTTTTAATATTTTTGAATAGTTGCTTTTAAAATAATATGATTTATAAAAATATATTATTAACCCTCTATTCTTTTTATTAATATAGTATAGTTATATATTCTGAAAAAAATTATATTTTTCTTCCAAAATATTCAAAGTAAATTTAATGGTTTTATTTGTAATATAAAAAGAGTCTTATATGAAAACATAATAATTTCATATAAGACTCTATATTTTTAAACTTTTCTATTTCATTGCTTCTTCTACAGCAACTGCAACTGCAACAGTAGCACCTACCATTGGATTGTTACCCATATAAATAATATTTAAGTTTAGTTACACATACAATCACCTATAAAATTGTAATATGGCTATTTTATTAGCTTTACCCATATTATAAAAAATTTAATTCAATCTCTTTCCATAGCTTGTCCTATAATTAAATTTAGTTAGCGTTGACAAATCGTTGACAAAACATAAATAAATATAAAAATTTGATGAAAATTAAATTATATCTAGTAGAATACTATATAAAAGGGTAGATTATTTCTACCCTTAATATTATAATAATAATTAGCTAGTATCTAAATTTTTTAATGTGTTTTAGAGGACCATCAATTTAATTTTTATACTGGCTATTTTTATATCTATATACATATATTCACCTTCCTTGTTTAATAAAGCTATCTATTTCTTTCATAGCGAGAGTTCTAAAGAAATCACTTGTTGTAATTCTCTTAAGATCACAATACTTTTTAATTAAAATCTTTTCTTTTTTATTGACTCTAAATTCTATTCTATCATCTAAAATAATTTCTTTCTTTCCAAATATAGAATTAAGCAACTCTATAATCTTATTCACTCTACTCTCCCCCACTTCTTTTCAACGCAAATTTTAATACTTTTAAAAGGCTTGTCCGTACACGTTAGGACTGTACGGACTAATAAACTGCTACTTCTGCATACCATTGTCGCCTTTTATATCTGGTAATGGAATTAAACCTAGTAGCATATCTTTAACTGCTACAGATGGAACTGAATAATCTTGTAACTTAGCATAAAGTTTTAATTCCCTTTCCTTAGTCTTAGAAAACTCTACAATTATTCTTAATCTTTCAGCCATAATGCACCTCCTAAATATTGCTTAGTAATACATTGTATGCCTTAGGAGTACATTATAGAACTTGTATGTTTAAATTTTATAGAATTGGATATTAATCTATTTGAGGTGATTATTATAATAGAAGATTTTATTAAATTAGAAATAAATATTCCATGTAATGAACTTAAAGACTT
>JAEZAL010000210.1 GCA_023427705.1 Bacillota bacterium
TGATTTTGAACAACTACTTCTTCTTTGATATCTTCTTTTTCAACACTACTATTGACTGTATTTAATTCATTTTCTAATTCAATTGCATGAGCTAAAGTAGATACATTTGATGTAACTAAGGCAACTGTTAATGCAGCAGCAGTTCCAACATTTCTTAATTGTTGTTTCTTTCTAACATTTCTTTTTTTCATATGTATATTACCCCCAAAAACAATAAATAAAATATTATATTTTAAAATAAAAAAAAGAAAAATTATAATTTTTCTTTTTTTTATAAATTTATTCCTTTTTGCCATGCTATTGTATACTACTGCATTTTTTTTTGTCAATATATTGATATAAATATTATGCTACTATTTTTCATATCTATTTATTGATATGATATTATAATTACCATTTATTTAATAATATAATATTTTTATTAATCTATATTTATTAATGTTAAATTTTAGTATAAAATACCATTAAAATCTGTTTAACTTTAGTTATTCTATCTAAACTAAATTATTTAATTAAAATTTTTGATTTAAAATATCAAAAAAGTCTAAAAAAAAGAAAATATCCTACAAATATATAATTCTTAAGAATATTTTCTTAAACTAAATCTATAAATATTATCTGTTAAACAACTAAAAAGTATATTACCACTTATTAACTAACATTAAAAATCCTGGTATCCATGCAGTTACAATCCCTTCAAATATAGCTAAATAGGGAACAAACTTACCAAGATTTTTCTTTAGGATTATTTCTATAAAAGCTGTCGCCCAAAGTATTCCCCATAATATCCATATAAAACCCATTCTCCAATCTAAATCTTGTGTAAAACTAAGATATGCACATGGTATAGTGTTTATAGCTACAAATAAGCTATACCAAGCATAAGGTCTTTTATCTAAATTGAAAATACCATTTATCCCAACAAATAAATATGTAAAACCAAATAATAATCCTGTGCCTACTGCATAGTATTCTCCTTGGATTACATTTACAGTATCAATTACTACTGCTAAAGCCCCTGTAAATATGTTCATTATAGCAGCTGACTTTTCATCTATATTGCTTAATCTACTTATACCATTATTTATTAGGACTATTCCTACATATAATAATACGATTCCTAACATCTATATTCACAACCTATCTTGCTAATATTTTCGTATAAATAAGTCTCTCGAATTTAAAAATTTCTTTCTTACATAGTTATGACATAACTTTATTGCACTTTCTATATTTTGAGTTAAATTACCTAATACTCTTAATACAAAACCATTTACCTCCAGTTCTGATATGCCAAAGTAAATTGGTAAATTTAAATTTTCAATTTCATTTCTTAAATCCTCAATAGTTTCTGCATTAATATTTTTATTTATTACAAGTAATGTGCCAAAATTTTTGTACCCTTCGAAGAAACCTAACTTAGTAACATCATTTCTTTTTGGATCTACTAATAAATTATCTAATAAAACTAATTTATTATTTAAATATACATTTGTTTTTAACTGTACATTACTATATTGAAATGCATCTCCTTCTTTTGACCATCCAGATGTAATTCCATCACTGTATATAAGTGTTGCACTATCATCCATATAAATATTATTTACTTGCTTATAAATTGCATTCTTATATAGTATCACACTATCTGTTATGTACTCTAAGATGCTGTTTTTCTCTAAATTTATTATAGTTTCTTGTTCAGTTCTATCATTATTTTCACATTTATATACTTTCGTAGATGACTGAGTTGTTATAATAGCTCTTGAGTCTTCTCTTTGTGTAATGCTGTATTTATATCTTTCTCCTTCAACATAGCCACCACCAAGACCAACTATAAAATAAGTTGAAATTTTTTCACTATCAAGATGAATAGTTGGAGATATTTTTATTAGACCATTAAATCTTTTTTCACTTATAACTGTTTTCCCATTCTTTTGCTCTAATACTATATCAAATTCCCCAGCATACTTACTGCTCATACTATTCGATTCCTTCTAATAAACAGTTCTTTTTAATCCAATTTAGGACTTCATTTAAACCTTCATCAGTTTTCAAATTAGTAAATATAAATGTATTTTCTTTTCTAAAAGTTAAAGTGTCTTTTTTCATAACTTCTAAATCTGCTCCAACATGAGGAGCTAAATCTACTTTGTTAATGATAAACAAATCACTTTTTATCATTCCTTGGCCTGCTTTTCTTGGAATCTTTTCACCTTGAGCCACATCAATAATATAAATAGAGAAATCAACTAAATCTGGGCTGAATGTAGCAGCTAAATTATCTCCACCACTTTCTAAAAAAATAATATCTAAGTCATTAAATCTATTTTTCATTTCTTCTATAGCAGCAAAATTCATAGATGCATCCTCTCTTATTGCTGTATGTGGACATCCACCTGTTTCTACTCCAATTACCCTATCTTCGCTTAATACAGAATTTTTAACTAAAAACTTAGCATCTTCTTTTGTATAAATATCATTAGTAATTACTGCACAATTATATTTATCCTTCATTGCTCTAGTTAATCTTTCTATTAATAAGGTTTTTCCGCTTCCAACAGGACCTCCAACCCCTATTATTACTGTTTTTTTCATATAACCAACCCTTTCATACATAATTAATTTTTAAAATGCGTATTTTGAAATTTAAGACATAAATAATCTAAATTCCAATACTTCATGATTTATCTGTGATAACTCAATACCTGGTGTACTTGCACCCAAAAAGTCATAATCCAAGTTTTCAATTTCTTCACATAAATCATTAAAATTCTCACTACACTTTTTAAGAATTACCTGACCATCTTTTTGTCCTAGCGGTATAGCTC
>JAEZAL010000224.1 GCA_023427705.1 Bacillota bacterium
GTTTGGTTTAGATTGTCAATTCTTATATGCATATAAAATTGTTTTTAGGGATACAAAAGATAAATTAGAGTATTTAAACAATAGAACAATAACAGAGAGCTTACCACCAGTATTTAAAAAGATTAAAAATGATGTGTTTAAGTTCAGAATATAATAAAAGGTGAATTAGTATGGAACAAAAATCAGCCGGACGTGGTTTTTTAATATTATCAATAGCAGGTATTGCTGGTAAGTTATTATCAGCAATATATGTTCCTTTATTAACGGGAGTTTTGGGAGATGGTTATGGTATATACGTAGCCGGATACGATATATTCGTATTTTTAATTGCAGTAACTAGCCTTGGAGCACAACCAGCAGTAACTAAGGTTGTTACAGAACTTAGAACTATGGGAAATCATAAAGATGCTTTAAGAGCAATGAAATTATCAATAAAATATTTAGCTATTATAAGTATAGTTATTGCAGCAATTTTTATGGCATTAGCTTTCCCTTTATCTAAATTAATTTATAGAGAACAATCAGCATGGACATTTGTATTTTTAGGTCCTGCAATAATATTTGCATCTATTTTAGCTGGTTTTAGAGGATATATGCAAGGTGTAGAAGAAATGGAATCCTTAGCAATATCTCAAATTATTGAACAATTAGTAAATGTAGTTCTTAGTATTATTTTTGCAGCTTTATTACTTAAAGTTACAAATAGTTTGGAGTGGGGTAGTGCAGGAGGTACTGTAGGAACTTCTCTTGGAGCTATTGCAGCAATAATGTATGTTATCTATATTTACAATAAAAAAGAATTTAGAGAAGAAGCTGAAGTTAGTCATGATCCAAGTAGGAAAAAAGTTTCAGATAGAAGAATATTAAAAAAGCTTTTTATGTATGCGTTTCCTATTACCTTAGTAGCTGCAGTTCAAAATTTTGCAGGAGTTATAGATAGTATAACTTTAGCGAGAAGTTTAAATTCAGCAGGATTTGATTCAGACAAAGTAAATAGCTTAACAGCAATTCTTTCATATTATAAAACACTTATTTATGTACCACTAGCAATAGTAACAGCACTTGGAACATCTATATTCCCAAAGATTATACAAGCGTTTGTTTATAAAAATAAGAAAGATTTAAAACAACAAACAAGTTATGCTTTTAGGATGATGTATATAATAGTTATGCCAGCTACCTTTGGATTAGCAATATTAAGTAAAGAAATATATAGCTTTTTATTCCCATCAGCTACAGGATATACATTACTTATGTATGGATCAGCATTATTAATATTTATGTCAATAACAACTATACAAAATGTTATTTTACAAGGAATTAATAAATTATACTTAATTATTGTATCAGCAAGTCTTGGATTAATTGCAAAAATAATTATAAATATATTATTAGTATCTATTCCAAGTATTAATATAATGGGAGCAGTAATTGCAACATTTATATCATTTATAATACCAACTATAATAAATCATAGAAAAATAAAACAATTCTTTAAAGTAAATATTCCAATAGTGAAACAAGCAATTGTACCAACAATTTGTTCAGTGCTAATGACTTTAGTTATTTGGGTTACAAAATTCCCAATAGTTAAGGCGGCTGAAGCATTAGGCGGAGGAAGAATTATATTTGCTATAGTAACAGTAGTGCTTATAGGAATAGGGGGAGTTATCTACCTTTATACAATGATTTTCTTCGGAGGAATAAGAAAGAAGGACTTGGATTTAGTATCACCAAGATTATTTAAGTTCTTACCGAGAAGGTTAAGAAAAGAACTACTTTAGGAATGAAGAATGTAAAATGTAAAATGTAAAATTAAGGTAAAAACTCCTTCGGGAGTTTTCAAAAATTAAGAAATGAAAGAATGAAGATTCTCTTTTGCATTCGCAAAATCGAAATGAAATAATGAAATATAAAAAACTCAGCTTAGGCTGAGTTTTTTTAGTTTTGAATAAAATTAGAAGATGACTATATGGTATAATTTGTATAAAGTTATAATATGATTATGATTAATAAAGGAGAGATAATATGTATAAATATTTATTTATTGAGTGTAGAGTTGGAGGTTTTTTTGGAAAGAATAATCATCAAGAAATAATAGCTAGGAATGCGGTAGAAGGGTGGAGATTTGTATCAGCAATACCAAAAAGTAATGGGAGTTATGGTCAAATTGATTCTGTTGACTTAGTATTTGAAAAATATGATGAAGAGTAGGAGTAAATTATTTTAATCTAAAGGAGTAAGAATTTGATAGTATTAGTTGGTGGTGAGAGCCATACTGGAAAAACTTTAATGGCACAAAAGTTACTTGAAAAATATAAATATCCATATACAAGCTTAGATCATATAAAAATGGGAATCATTCGAGGATATGAAAATTGTGGATTTACTCCTTATGATAGTGAAGCAGTAATTTCGGAAAATTTATGGGGAGTAATAAAAGGGATAATTGATACATGCATTGAAAATAAACAAAATATAATTATAGAAGGATGTTATCTTCCTCCTGAAAAAGTTGCTGATATTTCTCATAATGTTATAGCGGTCTACATAGTGTTTTCAAATTTATATATAAATAAGAATTTCGAAAAAATTATTAATTATGAAAATATAATAGAAAAAAGAAAATTTAAAGAAGAAAGAAGGATAAATGAGTTTAGTATAGAAAATAAAGAAGTAGAGAGAAAATGTATTGAATCAAAATTACCTTAT
>JAEZAL010000341.1 GCA_023427705.1 Bacillota bacterium
GAGCTAAGTCAAATATAATAAGCTCTTTACCTATTTCATTAATATCCTTCTTTTCTATAATTAAATGTGGTGCAGATGTACAGGAAATAACACAATCCATATCATTTATTATTTTTCTACCCTCTTCATATGTCATAATATTTACTCTATTATCCTCAATATCTATTACCTTATCTACATTTCTAACTACAAGGTTTAATACTTCTATATCATTAGAAAGAGCATATTTTACTACAAGCTTTCCAACTTCACCATACCCAATAACCATTAATTTCTTACAATTATTTTTAATTGCTTCATTTATTGAAATAGAAGCAGAGGACACTGGTATTTCATATAGTTTTCCATCTGTTCTAAACTTTTTCCCACAAGTAATTGCTTCTTGAAAAAGCCTTTGTAATTCGTGCTTTACAGATAAAGCTTCAATTGCTAAAGAATATGCGTCTTTTATTTGCCCTAATATTTGATCTTCTCCTAATATTTTTGAATGAAATCCACAAACTACCTCCATTAGATGCCTTATAGTACCATTTTCTTCTAAATAAAAGCAGTTTTCTTTAAGGTCTATATTCCATTCTAATATTTCAAATATTTTATTTACGCTTTCTTCACCTTTTAATAAACTAGAATAGTATATTTCAGTCCTATTACATGTACTTAAAATAACTACTTCATCAAAATGCTTTAGTAACTTTTTTGTATATTCTTTTTTCTTTTTGGGAGATAAAGATAGCTTTTCTCTTATTTCTACTCCAGTATTCTTCTTAATTCCTAAAAGCTGAATCATAATTTTACTCCTAAACCTATTGTATGTCTTTTTATTATATTACCCTTATTATACTCCTAATAATTACTTTTTTCATTTTACTGATTGTCAATTTTTTATCATTCAAAACTAACATAAGACCGCTACTTAATTATAGCGGTCTTACAACTTTATATAATCATTTTACATATTTAACATATAATTTGTCTAATAGGTAATTTTAATTTTACTTATAGGTATTTATTTATACTAGTATCTTATACCACTCCAATAAATATTATTTTTAACTACTGCTTTATCAGAAAGGTTAACTCCTTCAAGAGCCCACTTCTTAAATTCCATAAATCCAGTTCTATCAACTATATATCCAATATGTTCTTTTCCACCTGGAGCATCTTTAGCTATATACTCTTCAACATATTTATAAGTATTTAATATTATCTTTATTATGCTTTCTTCATCAACCCATACTATAAAATCTTCTGCTAATCTAGGATTTTTCTTTCCTGTTCTTCCCATAATAGCTAATCTATAATATTTTTCCTTGCTTCTAGTCCATGCTCCAGTTGGACAATTAATTACACATTCTCCACAGCCTATACATTTACTATGATCTCTAACTGGTCTATAGTTTTCTGGATGAAGTGCCTCCGTTGATTTTTTCTTACAAGCTCTGATACAAGCTCCACAAGAAATACATTTATCTTTATCAAATTGAGGTTCTGTCATTCCTATAATACCAAAATCATGCATTCTTGATTTTATACAATCATTAGGGCAACCTGTTAATGCTATTTTAAAATGTAAATCATTTGGGAAGATTGCTTTTTCAATTTTTTTAGCAAAATTCGTAGTATTATAATTTGCAAATGGACATACTTTGTTTCCTATACAAGCAGATACATTTCTTGTTCCTGCTGCTGTATATCCCTTACCTGGAACTTCTTGATTTATTTCTAATCCTTCTATTATAGGTTGAAGGAGAATGTTAACTTCTTCGATATCTTCCATATCTATTCCTGGAATTTCAAATCCTTGTCTTGTAGTTAAGTGAACTGTTCCATCCCCATATTTATCTGCAATTTCTTGAATTAATCCTAAGTATTCTGCCTTTAAGAATCCACCTGGTACTCTTATTCTTGAAGCTGTTATTCCTCTTCTTTTAGTAACTCTAAAGGCATTTTTTTTCAGCTTTTTAGTATTGATATCCATAGTGTCTCCTCCTAATCTATTAATTCTTTTCCTTTTGTATAGTTAAATACAGGTCCATCTAAACAAATGTAAGTATCATCTATTTTACAGTGACCGCATTTACCTATTCCACAACACATTTTTCTTTCTTGTGATATCCATATATTTTCTTCTTTAATTCCAAGTTTTAAAAATTCTAAAACTGTAAATTTCATCATCATAGGTGGTCCTACAACAACTACTTGTACATTTTCCATATCTTTAATTTCAAGTTCTGGAACATATTTAGTTACAAGTCCTACTTTTCCTTGGTATCCTTCTTCTGCTCCATCAACTGTTAATATAAGGTTTATATTCTTTTCCCATTCCTTTATATCATCCTTAAAAAGAATATCCTTAGGAGATTTAAATCCTGATATTAAAGTAAAGTTCTTGCAATCATTCATGTTGCTTGAGAAATAATCTACTATTCCTTTAACTGGTGAAAGTCCAGTTCCTCCTGCAACCACTATTACTTCTTTATCCTTATAATTATCTATATCAAATCCATTTCCATATGGAC
>JAEZAL010000348.1 GCA_023427705.1 Bacillota bacterium
GGTGGTGGCAGATGTAATATTACTAATAATAGAGATATAGAAGAGTTTTTTGATAAGATAGTTACTAATAAAAAGTTTTTATATAGTGCTTTATATACTTTTCCTAATACAAATCTTTTAGATTACTATTCAAGTAAGTGGTTAGAGTATAAGGTTGAATATGATCAAAAAGTATTCACTAAAAGTGATAAAGCAGATGAAGTAATTGAGATTTTTAAAAGAGATCTTATGAAAAATGATGTAAGAGTTTATTATAATACCAAGGTTAAAGATTTATTAGTAGAAGAAGATACGATTAAAGGAATTATAACTGAAGAGGGAAAAGAAATTTTAGCAGATAAAGTTATTGTAACCACTGGAGGAAAGAGTTATCCAACCACTGGGTCTGATGGTAGCATGTTTGAAATACTTCAAAAATACGGGCATACTATAAACAATTTTTATCCAGCTTTAATACCTTTAGTAATTAAAGATGGATTTATTAAAAATCTTCAAGGAATTGCTATGAAAGAAGTAGTAATAAGTACTACGATCAAAAAGAAGAAAATCCAAAGACAAGGGGATATGATTTTTACACACTTTGGAATATCAGGACCAGGCGTACTTAAGTTTTCTTCTTATATAAATAAAATATTAAAGGAGAGGGAAGTAGATATACAAATAGACTTCTTACCAGATATGTCTAAAGAAGAAATATCTAACATAATAAGAAGTAATAATAAAAGCATATTAAATAATTTAAAGGAATATTTACCTCAAAATTTTATTAAAGAAATACTAAGTATTTTAAACTTAACTGAAGTAAAAACTGCAGAATTAAGAAAAGAAGATGAATTAAAATTAATAGAGTATATTAAAGAAATGAAGTTAACAGTAGAAGATACTATAACTATAAAAGCTGCAATGGTAACTAGCGGTGGTGTTAGCGTAAAAGAAATAAATGCATCTACTATGGAGTCTAAAAAAATTAAAAATTTATATTTTGCAGGAGAAGTTATAGATATAGATGCTGAAACAGGTGGATATAATCTACAAATGGCTTTTTCTACAGGGTATTTAGCTGGAATGGTAGAAGATTAATAAAAAAGATAATTTGCATATGCAAATTATCTTTTTTACTTTAATTATTTGGAAGTGGTTGGTAAGTACTTCTATCTAGATATTGATTTACTACTAATTCTCCATTTGAATTATATCCATATAAATATGTATCTGCACTTAGTGGTCCTAAAGGTACGGAAACAGCTTCATAAGTAATACCATTTTTCACAGTAGCATTAGACCAAAATTCTATAGTCAAGTTGCCATTACTAGCATATGAATTAATAACTATAGGATAATCAAAATTATTAACAAACTTTAAGTCAATAAGATTATCAGCTAAAGTAGCATCAAGACCAATAGGAACATAAGAAACCTTCATCATATGATTAAGTCTTTCAGTAGGTATTATACCAGCTCTTAGCATTGTGTTATATAAAGTTGAAGCAACTTGACAAACACCACCACCAACTCCTGGAACTACTTCGCCACCAACATAAGTATTGGCTTCAACAAAGCCATTTTCTAGGGTGGTTGGACCAATAGCTTTCTCAGTAGAGAAGGTTTCACCTGGCATAACTATAATATTATCAATATTTCTTGCAGCTAATTGAAGATTTGTCCCACTTGGACCAACTGAATAATGAGTTGTAAAAGAAGAAACTTTATTATTAACTGTTGCTAAATCACTAGCTTTAATATTTGCTTCTACCACATCTACATTTCCAGAAACCTCTACAATATTAGGAGCTTTCATATCTCTAATTTGGCTTTTTATTGTATCTAACAATTGTGATGAATTTAATTTTAATCCTGTTGTATCATTATAAATGCTGATTCCTCCAGAAATATTAATAGAGGCATCAGTAGGACTAACATCTATTGCATTTGATATACTAGATACAAAATTAACTAACTTATCTTCATTAAACAAAACTTCGAATTCATATTCTCTGTTAGTAGGTTTTTTGATTAGGTTAAGTTTATTAAAGAACCCTTGATCTTTACCAAAACTTAAGAGTTCTTGTTCTAATTCCTCATAGTTTATGTTAGCATCTAAATCTTTATAAGAAATATTAAATTTTTGATCATTTGCAGTAACAGATACTTCTTTATTACTTATATCATTTACTAAAGAAACAAGAGTAGAATGTAAATCTTCACTATTTAATCCAGATAAATCTTTATTTAGAATATAAGCTCCTGGATAAACTTTATCACTATAACTATCTATTAATTTATAATTCCTAAATAACCAATAGCCTATACCTATAAATAATATTAAAAATAATATAAGAGTAATCTTAAAACCTTTTGATGCGAAAATTGTACTCTTCTTATCTTCCACCACTTCCTCTGGTGTTTTTGTGTTAAGATTATTACTTTCCATAAGTACCAACTTTCTTTTAAACTCTTGTCTTATATACATATATAGTTTACATCTAAAGAATAATTATTTCAATAAATATTGGGAAGGATTTAAATTTAAATATAAAATTTAATTCTATTTCACATTAAGAGAAAAATGTATATTTTCAATATATATTTATTTACAAAAACTTTCAAAATAAGTATAATTATAGAATATATTAAATATAGGTAAATTTGGGGGAAGTTATGAGAAAAGGAAGCACTGATAAAAAGACAAAATCGAAAAGTATAGGAAGAAAAATATTTACTGTAACTGTTACAATTACAATAATATCAATGATTATATTACTATCAATAAACACCTTAATGTTTAAAAATATATTGAATTCTATAGAAAAAGATATATTAGTAAGGGGTAAAAATGTAAGGGGCTCTATATTATCTGCTGATATAGAAGAAGTTTTAAAAAATAAAATTACTGGAAGTTATGATTATAAAAAATTAAAAAATGATTTAATTAATGGAAAAAGTAATGAGAATATTAACTATGCTGCAATATTGACTAAAACTACTGATGGAGAAGTAGAAATATTAGTAGATACAGAAAGTAATTTGCTTAGCTTTGGAGAAAAAATAATCGTAACCAATGAAATAAATAAAGCATTTAATGACGAAGTTGTATCAAATGAAGAAAGTGAAAATAAAAGAAATAGCATTAATGCGTATTATCCAATAAAATCTTCCAATGGAGCAGTATCTGCAGTATTAGAGATAAAGAGTGATGTTACAAATATTATTAATATAAAAAGTAAAATTTTACTACAGTTAGGTATATTAGCTTTATTTTTAACTTTCATATATTCTATTATGTCTTTATTAATTTCAAAATCAATTAACAAAAAGGTTAAAGATGTTATAAGTGGGCTAGTTGTTATTTCAGAAGGAGATTTAACAAAAAAAATTAATATTAAAGGGAATGATGAAATTAATTTAATAGCAAGTTATATAAATAATTTGCAGTATAAAATAGCTATAATGATAGATAAAATAATGATATCTTCAGAGAAAGAAATTAATAACATAGAGATTTTATCTAATTCAAGTAAAGAAATGGCTGCAGGATCGGAAGAAATAACTGCTACGATACATGAAATAGATTCAAATATTTATATTCAAAATGAAGATACAAAGAAAATAAATAATTTATTAAATGGTTTCGGGGATTTAATAGAGGAAGTAAAAACATCTATGATAGAAATAAACACTTTATTAACGTCAATAAATGAGCAGTTAGATATAAATAATAAATCATTAATAGAACTTCAATTATCTAAAAAAGATATACAAGATTCATCTGGTAATATGAATGATAAACTTGAAGGATTACATAGATCTCTAGAAAAAATAAAAGATATAACAACATTCATAGATTCAATAGCTGATCAGACTAATCTTTTAGCTTTAAATGCATCTATAGAAGCAGCTAGAGTAGGGGAGAGTGGAAGAGGATTTACTGTTGTAGCAAATGAAATAAGAAAATTAGCAGAGGAAGTTAAGACTTCTTCATTAGATATAAATAATCTATTGGAAAATGTAATTAATGAAGGGAATGAAGTTAAAGCTATTTCTATGATAGTTAATAATAAGTTAGTTAATCAATTTGAGGTTATAGATTATTCAATAGTTTCTTTTAAGGATATAGTAAATAGAATAATAGAATTATATCCTAAAATAGTTAATGTTAATAATGAAATGGATAATGTACTAGAAGAAAAAGATGTGATTTTTAATTCAGTAGAAAAAGTAAGTAATTTGTTAGATGAAATATCCTATTCCTCTGAAGAAATAAAAAATTTCTCTGAAGAATTAAGTGTTATGGCGCAAGGTATTGCTGAAGTAGGTGAAGAATTAAGTAATAATACAAGTGAAATGAATAATGAAATCAATAAATTTCAAGTAAAATAAAGCTATATTAAGTATAAATATATTTGTATTAAGGTACTTTTATGCTTTTTGTATTAATATTAGAATTTTAAATACCCCTATTAATAAAAGTATTACATTATATCAATGAGTTGAGGAATATATTCTGTAAGAGTAAAATATCACTAAGAGACTATTTTTAAAAGGAGTGATATTATGAAAGCAGAAAATAAAATACTTAAATTTTCAGCTTTCGGTGGATTGTTCTTCGCTATTTTAGGTATTGCTTGGGGATGAGCGATAAAATCTGAAATGATTCAATTTGATGGTTTATATTCATTTATAAGCTTAGGATTAGCTTTATTTGCAATTATAGCTACCAATTTTATTAATAAAAGTGATATTAATAAATATCCTTTTGGAAAATGTAATTTAGAACCAATAATAGTAATAATTAAATCATTAATTTTACTAGTAATGTGTTCAGTAACTATGTTTTCAGCAATTAAGCAAGTTATTAATGGTGGAAATAACGTAGATGAGGGGTTTGCTTTAGGATATGCATTGATATCTTCTATTGGATGTACATGGATATACTTTTATATGAGGAAGGCATCAAAGAATCTTAATTCAGAAATAGTAAAAGTTGAAAGTAGCCAATGGTTTATGGATGCTATGCTAAGTGTAGGCGTTCTTGTAGGTTTTTTACTTTCAATGTCACTTAAATATATTGGATTATACAAAATTTCAATATATGTTGACCCTGGTATGGTAATTTTATCCTCAATTATATTTATAAAAATGCCAATAACATCAACCTTTGAGGCTTTTAAAGAACTTATTTATTCTACTGCAAATGAGGAAATTAATTACGATATTATAAAATTAGTAAAAGAAATAGAAAAAGAATATAATTTGGAAGATTCAATATCAAGGGTTGTAAAAATAGGTAGGGAATTAAGAATAGAAATAGATTTTATTATTTCAAATGAGTCAAAGATAAAATCCATAGATGATATGGATAAAGTAAGGGAAATTATTGATAAAAATACTAACCATTTTGACTTAAAGAAATGGTTAAATATATCATTTACTAAAAATAAAAAATGGGCAATCTAGCGATATAAAAAATATACTTTATATTAGATACTTGTATGTGTTTAATATAAAGTATATTTTTTATAATCAATTTACTATTTTATAAAAATATGATATTTTTATAATAATTAATATTTTTTCTATAATATGGGAGGGGAAATATATGATAGAAGCTAAATATTCTGATAGTAACATTAAGGATATTGTTAGTGAAGTAATTGAAGAAATAAACGTAGGTAAAAGTAAAATTTTTAATATTTCAGATCGTATGAGAGATGAACTGGAGATTAAAAGAAATGAGTTAAATGAAGTTAAAAATAAGCTGTCAATTGTAATAGAGGAAGTAGATTATTTGGAGAAATTAGATAAGTCTATGAGGGTAAAGTTAGTAGAAATATCTAAAAATATTCTTAACTCTTCTCAAGAATACTTTGGAGGGGTTTATGAAGAGGCCTTAGATATAAGAGTAAAGTACATTACAAAGCAAAGTGAAGAAAAGGAATTAATATTAAGAAGAGATGCTTTAGAACGAGCTTTAAAGGGATATAACTCAAGTATTGAAGAGGCTGAAAGTGCTGTAAATCAAATTAATATTGCATTAGGCTATTTAGAAGGAAATGTATTAGAGGGATTAAAAGAAGATAGCGATAATTTTAATATGATGAATGAGATAAAATTATTAGAGAAACAAGAAATTGAAAGAAAAAGGATTGCAAGAGAAATCCATGATGGACCTGCTCAATATATAGCAAATGCTATGATGAGAATAGACTTTTGTAAAGTAGTAGTAAAAAAAGATCTGGAAAAAGGGATAAAAGAACTTGATGATGTTAAAGGTAACGTGAAAATGGCTTTAAAGGAAGTGCGTGGAATAATTTATGATTTAAGACCTTTATCATTGGAAGAAAGAGGATTAACTGAAGCAATTAAAGAAATTCTTAATGTTATGTCATCAGAAAATAAAATAGAAATTAATTCTTTTATTGAAGAATTTTATGGAGAGGTCGATAAAATAATACAGATAGCAGTTTATAGAGTAGTTCAAGAGATATTAAATAATATAAAAAAGCATTCATTAGCAAGAATAGTAGATTTAAGAATAAATTACATAAAAGAATATATAAACATATTTATACAAGATGATGGCATAGGATTTGATGTAAAAGAAACTTTGTTAAATATTAAAGCAAAGGGAAATTGTTATGGACTACTAGGTATATATGAAAGAGTTAAATCTTTAGGTGGAAGAATAGAAATAAGATCATCAAATGATGAAGGAACTACATATAAAATAAAACTACCAATTGATAGAAAGGTAAAGAGAGATGAGTAAGAATAAAATTAATGTTATAGTAGTAGATGACCATGATTTAATAAGAGAAGGACTTAATAGAATTATTAGTTTTGAAGATGATTTAATAATAACTGGTAAATATAGTAATGGAGACGAATTAATAAAAAATATACCTAATAATATTCCAGATGTGGTGTTATTAGATATTAATATGCCAGTAAAAAATGGGCTAGAGACTTTAAAGGTATTAAAAAAGTTATATAGTAATATAAAGGTAGTAATGTTAACAGTAGAAAATGACAAAAATACTATTATGGAAGCTATAGATATTGGAGCAGATGCGTATATATTAAAAGAGTCTGCTGGAATTGATGTAGTGACAGCTATAAGAACAGTATTTTTAGGAGAAAAGTATATAGATAAAGCTTTAATTAAAGTAATATTCACAGATTTAAAATATGGAGGACCAATTATAAATAAGGAAAATGAAGTTTTAGAAATGCTGACAAATAGAGAGTTAAGTATTTTATATGAAATATCTAGAGGTTTAAAAAATAAGGAGATAGCTGAAAAGTTGTTTTTATCAGAAAAAACTATAAAAAATTATATTACTGGTATGTTTAAAAAAATAGGTGTTGAAGATAGAGTTCAAGCTACTATATATGCAATAAGAAATGATATAGATAATTTTTATAAAAATAAACCTAATAAATAATATGTTAAAAAAATAGCTAATTATGAAGAATATGTAGAAAAAAGAGGTAGAATAGGTTATTTGTTTTGTTTTTAAAAATATAGTATTTTAATAAAAAATACAAAAGAAAATAAGGGAATTACCAATAAAAATGGTAAAAAATTCTTAATTATTTAAAAAATATGTATATTATATATTCAATTTATCATAAAAGACATAGATAGTTAAATAACAAACATATTGAAAAATGTATAAATAAATTATACAATTACTTTGATTTAAGTGTTAGGGGGAGATTTTATGAAATCAAAAAAAATTATTGCAATCTGTTTGTTGTCAACAGCTTTATTAGTAGGATGTGGTGGTAAAGAAGACAAGGATACAAGTACTACTGGATCAAACGTAGAACAAAGCCAAAAATTCACAGGTACTAAAACTTATGAAAAACTTTATGACGAAACTGGCAAAAAAGGTGACGTTATAATAACTAATGTTGAGTTTAAAGATGGTGAGCCTGTAAAAGTTTCTTTAGATGTTCGTCAAGAAAATGGAACTATGAAAAAAGAAGAAGCTAAAAAAGGTAACTATGTAATGAAAGAAGGGGAAGCTAAAAACTGGGGAGAGCAAATGGATTTATTAGAAGCTTTCTTAAATGAAAATAAAGTTGATACTTCTAAAGTAAAACTAACTAATGATGATGGTAATACTGATGCAGTATCAGGAGTATCAATTAAAGTTGGTACTTATGTAAAGGCAGTTCAAGAAGTTGTAGATGCAGTTAAAGCAGGTAAAGACTTAGAAACTGGATTTACAGGTGCTAAAATAGCTGAAACTCCATATGATCCAACTGGAAAGAAAAAAGATATGGTAGTTACAAAGGTTGTATTTAACCATGGAAAACCTGTTGGAGTAAATGTAGATGTTAAGCAAGAAGATGGTTCTATGAAGAAAAAAGCTGCAGAAGAAGGTAAATACGTAATGAAGGAAGGCGAAGCTAAACATTGGGGAGAGCAAATGGCATTATTAGAAGCCTTCATTGTTGAAAATAATTTCGATCTTTCAAAAGTTAAATTAATTAACGATGATGGAAATACTGATGCAGTATCAGGAGTTTCAATAAAAGTTGGAACTTATGTACAAGCTGTACAAGATGTTTTAGATTCAGTTAAATAGATTTATTTTAGCCACCTATAGTAGGTGGCTTTTTTATTATATAATGTAAAATTATATTTATTTTTATAAGTAAGAAGTGTACTTATATTTTAATGAGAATAATTATTGACAAAGGTAATAATAGTAATATAATAAAAATATACTACACCCCCATGGGGTGGGTGATGGGAGGATTATATTATGAAAGCAGAAAAAGTTAAAATAACTGGTATGACTTGTGCAGTTTGTGCAAGTAGGGTAGAAAAGGCTGTAGGAAAGCTTCAAGGTGTAACTGATGCAAATGTGAACTTTGCAACTGAAACCTTAAGTGTTAAATATAATGATGATATAATTAAAGGTTCTGATATTGAAAATGCCATTGAAAAAGCTGGCTATGGAATTGAAAAGAACATTAAGAATTATAGTTTTAAAGTTGAAGGTATGACATGTTCAGCATGTGCAAATAGAGTTGAAAGAGTTACTAAAAAAGCTGAAGGTGTTGAAAGCTCATCAGTAAATTTTGCTACTGAAAAATTAAATATTACATTTGATGAAAATAAAGTATCTATTAGTGACTTAAAAAATATAGTAGAAAAAGCAGGATATAAATTAATAGTAGATGAAAAGAAGGATAGTAAAGCAAACAAAATTCCTGAGCATAAAAAGCTTTGGTACAGATTTATATTATCTATTTTGTTTACAGTACCATTATTAGTAATATCAATGGGACATATGGTAGGAATGCACCTGCCACATATTATAGATCCAATGATGAATCCGCTTAATTTTGCTATAACACAACTTGTATTAACTATACCAGTTATGGTAATTGGATATAAGTTCTATGTTATAGGGTTTAAAAACTTATTTAAGTTAAGTCCTAATATGGATTCTTTAATTGCAATAGGAACATCAGCAGCATTTATTTATGGATTATTTGCTATATTTAAGATAAATATTGGAGAGCACCATTATGCAATGCACTTATACTTTGAGTCAGCAGCAGTAATACTTACATTAATAACTTTAGGTAAATATTTAGAGGCTGTATCTAAAGGTAAAACTTCAGAAGCTATAAAGAAGCTTATGGGATTAGCACCTAAAACTGCAAATATAATTAGAGATGGTAAAGAAATTATTATCCCTATTGAAGAAGTAAGAGTATCTGATATAGTAATTGTAAAACCAGGAGAAAAACTTCCTGTTGATGGAGAAGTTGTAGAGGGAAATACATCCATAGATGAATCAATGCTTACAGGAGAAAGTATACCAGTAGAAAAAACTATAGGAAGTAAAGTAATAGGAGCAAGTATTAATAAAACAGGATTTATAAAGTATAAAGCTACTAAGGTTGGTGATGATACTGCACTTGCTCAAATAATTAAATTAGTTGAAGATGCACAAGGCACAAAGGCACCAATTGCTAAACTTGCCGATATTATATCATCTTATTTTGTACCAACTGTAATAGGGTTAGCTATTTTAGCAACATTAGCTTGGTATATATCAGGTGAATCAGCAGTATTCTCTTTAACTATATTTATATCAGTTTTAGTTATAGCATGTCCATGTGCTCTAGGATTAGCAACACCTACAGCTATAATGGTAGGTACCGGAAAAGGTGCTGAAAATGGAGTTCTTATAAAAGGTGGGGAAGCATTAGAAACTGCATATAAAGTTGAAACTATAGTTTTTGATAAAACGGGAACTATAACTGAAGGGAAACCAAAAGTAACTAATATAATAACTAAAGGAATAAGTGAAACAGAAATTTTATCTTTAGCAGCAAGTGCTGAAAAAGGGTCAGAGCATCCATTAGGAGAAGCAATAGTAAAATCTGCTGAAGAAAAAGGACTTGAAATAAAGAATATAGAAGACTTCAAAGCAATACCTGGACATGGGATTGAAGTAAAAATAGATAATAGAATTGTTCTATTAGGAAATAAAAAGCTAATGTCTGAAAGGGAAGTAGAATTAGGTGATTTACAAGATAAAGCTAATGAATTAGCTGATGAAGGTAAAACTCCTATGTTCTTAGCTATTGACTCTGAAATTAAAGGTATTGTAGCAGTTGCAGATACAGTAAAAGAAAATAGTAAAAAGGCTATCCAAGCTATTCATAATATGGGAATAAAAGTAGCTATGATAACTGGTGATAATGAAAAAACAGCAAAAGCAATTGCAAAAGAAGTAGGAATAGATATTATACTAGCAGAAGTTTTACCAGAAGATAAGGCTAACGAAGTAAAAAAACTACAAAATGGTAATAAAAAAGTTGCAATGGTTGGCGATGGAATTAATGATGCTCCTGCTTTAGTTCAAGCAGATGTAGGCATAGCAATAGGTTCGGGAACTGATGTAGCAATGGAATCTGCAGATATAGTACTAATGAGAAGTGATTTGTTAGATGTAATTAAAGCTATTCAATTAAGTAGGGCTACTATAACTAATATTAAGCAAAATTTATTCTGGGCCTTTGGATACAATGTATTAGGAATACCAGTAGCTATGGGAGTACTTCATATTTTTGGAGGACCTCTATTGAATCCTATGATAGCAGCAGGAGCTATGAGTTTAAGCTCTGTTTCAGTTTTGATAAATGCATTAAGGCTTAGGAATTTTAAAGCAAATATATAATTGTCGAAAAATGTTGACAAATGTATAAATTTTGTTAAACTAATAAAGTAAAAGTTAATATAATTGATAGAGGTTGCAATAATTAAGAGTAATATTAATGAGGTAAGCACGATGATTTAATTTGAAAGGAATTATTGCCGAAGTATATAATTTAGCTTATGAGTTATATGCTGGGGTTACATAGAATATGTGTAAAACTGTCACAATAATATTGTGGAGAGCTATCTTTGTGGTTGTTGAATTTTTGCAATGAATACAAGTTCAAAGAGAAATCTTTGAACTTATTTTTTTAGGAGAAAGAAATGAAAGAAAAACATATGAAAAAAGAGATTGGTTTATTTATGGCAACTATGCTAGTTTGTGGTAATATGATAGGTTCAGGAGTATTTATGTTACCATCTACTTTAGCAGAAGTTTCAGGTCCTCTTGCTACAATAATAGCATGGATAATAACAACTATAGGGTCAGTGTTAATAGCTATATCTTTTGCGAATTTGGGATCTAAATATCCATCAACAGGAGGATCATATCATTATATTAAAGATGCCTTTGGAGAATTTGCAGGCTTTTTAAGTGCTTGGCTATATTGGAATGGCTCTTGGATAGGGAATACTGCTATAATAGTAGCACTAACAAGTTATAGTTCAGCTATAATACCAGGATTAAATAATCCTATAATGTCTATTATTTATACAAGTGCAATTTTATGGATTTTTACTATTATTAATATTGTTGGAGTAAAAAAGGCAGGGAAAATTCAATCTTTTGTAACGGTATTTAAAATACTATTTTTTGCTTTATTCATAATAGTAGCATTTTTAAATTTTGATAGTTCAAATATTTTACCATTGATTCCTGAAGGGAAAGGACTTGAAACTATTCCGTTAGCAGCTACTTCTACATTATGGGCTTTTGTAGGATTGGAAAGTGCAACAATAACAGCCGGAGAAATAAGAAATCCAGAAAAAAATATTAGAAAAAGTACAATATATGGTATGTTGATTTCTTCAGTAATATACATATTAATTAGTATAGCAAGTATGGGAATTATGGATAATAGTAAATTAGCAATAAGTTCAGCTCCACTAACTGATATACTAACTAAGATACTAGGAAATGGCATAGGGAAACCATTAGCTATTGCTGTAGTTATTTGTATTCTAGGCACAACTATAGGTTGGCTTTTATCAACAGCAAGGGTATCATATGCAGCTGGTGAAGATGGGGTTTTCCCAAAAGCATTTGGGAAATTACATCCTAAATATGGAACACCAGCAAATTCATTAATTATAGGATCAGTATTAATGAATATATTACTTATTATGAATTACCAAAAAAGTATGGTATCAACATTTACTTTTATAACAATTTTAGCTACATTAGCTTTCTTACCAGTCTATTTATTAACTGCAGCAGCAGAGATAATGATTATGTTTAGAGATGAAAAAGAAATAACACTAAAGATATTTATTAAGAAAAGTATAATTCCGCTTCTTGCATTTATTTATGCTTTATGGACAATATATGGCTCTGGAGCAGAAATAGTTATGTGGGGCTTTATATTAATGTTAATTGGAATTCCTTTTTATATTTATAATTATCATAAAAATAAATAATATAAAATGTTATAACACAATGAAAAATTTAGGAGCTGCTTATCAGCTCCTTTTTTGTATGTAAAAAATGTTATTGATGTAAAAAAATAATATATGGTAGAATAAATAGAAAAGACTTTACATTGGACAAGAAGAAAAATATGAGTATTGTATAAAAATTTCATATTTTCTTACATAGAAAAAAATTAATGAAAAATAGCTAATAAAGTTAATAGCCATGTATTTATATAGATTCAATGTAAACAGGTATATAAGGAAGGTGGAATGTAAAAATGCATAGATTAGGTATTTCAGTATATCCTAACAATTCAAATTTAGATGAAACAAAAGATTATATAAGATTAGCATCTAAATATGGATTTGAAAGAATATTTACATGTTTAATATCAGCAACTGATAAAAATATTGAGGAAATAATAGAGGACTTTAAAGAAATACTACAAGTAGCTAATGAAAATAAAATGGAGGTTATTGCAGATATAGATCCTACAGTATTTAAAAAATTAGATGCATCTATATTTGATTTGAAAGTATTTAAGGATATGGGACTTTCAGGTATAAGGTTAGATATGGGATTTAGTGGTTATGAAGAATCCGTTATGACATATAATAAATATGGCTTAAAAATTGAATTAAATATTAGTAATGGTACAAAATATATTGATAATATTCTTTCATATAAATCAAACATAAGTAATATATATGGATGTCACAATTTTTATCCTCATATTTATACAGGATTATCCTATGAGAATTTTATTGCTTCAAGTAAACAATTTAAAGAGCTAGGAATAAGGACAGCTGCTTTTGTTAATTCTCAATCTGCAAGTTTTGGACCTTGGCCAGTATCAGAAGGATTGTGTACATTAGAGATGCACAGGGATTTACCTATAGATGTACAAGCAAA
>JAEZAL010000012.1 GCA_023427705.1 Bacillota bacterium
GAAAATCTTTGTGTTGATTATATAACAGAAAGAGGACATATAAGAGCAGTAGATAATGTAAGTTTTGTTATTGAAGAAGGAAAAAGTTTAGGGCTAGCAGGAGAATCAGGTTGTGGTAAAAGTACCATTGCTTATTCCTTAATGAGATTGCATAGGCCTCCAGCACTTATTACTGGTGGAAAAATAAAAATGGATGGAATAGATATTTTATCCTTATCAGAAAAGCAATTACAAGATTTTAGATGGAATAAAATAAGTATGGTTTTCCAATCAGCTATGAACTGTTTAAATCCAGTAGTTACTCTTGAAAATCAGTTTTTTGAACTTTATAAAACTCATGGGATAACTAATAATAAGAAAGAAGCAAGAAAAATGGCAGAAGAACTTCTGGAAATAGTAGGTATTCCAGCTAACCGTTTAGGAGATTATCCACATCAATTTTCAGGTGGAATGAGACAGCGTGCTGTAATTGCTATGGCATTAGCTTTGAAACCAAGACTTCTTATATTAGATGAACCTACTACAGCATTAGATACTGTAGTTCAAAGAGACATACTTCAAAGAATATATGAATTAAAGGAAAAGTTTAATTTTTCAATTTTATTTATTACTCATGATATTAGTTTAATGATGGAATTCTGTGATACAGTAGCAATAATGTATGCAGCTAAAATTGTTGAACAAGCATCTTCAAAGAAAATATTAAAGAATCCACAACATCCGTATTCTTATGGATTAAAGAATTCATTTCCTTCATTACAAGGTAAGGTAGAGTATATGGAAGGTATTCCGGGTTCACCATTAAATTTAAACTCTATTCCTAAAGGATGTAGATTCCAGGAAAGGTGTTTTAAAGCAACTAAAATATGCTTTGAAGAAGAACCACAAAGGAGTTCACAAGATGAAGAATTCTTCTTCTGTCATAATCCATTAGAATTGGTAAAGGAGATAGGATAAGATATGAAAGCACAAGAATTAGTAAAACCAATATTTAGTGTTAAAAATGTTACAATGGATTTTAAAGTTTCTAAAAAAGGCTTTTTTTCAAAGAAAAGTACTATTCGTGCTTTAAATGATATATCTTTTGACTTATATCCTGGGGAGTCTTTAGCAATAGTTGGAGAATCAGGCTGTGGAAAGTCTACAATATGTAGAATAGCAATGAAATTCTATAAGCCAAGTTCTGGAGAAATGTTTTTTGAAAATAAAAATATTCATGAGTTAAAAGGTGAGAAACTTAAAAGTTATAGACAAAAGTCTCAAATGATTTTTCAAGATCCTTTTTCATCTTTAAATCCATTACACAATGTATATTATCATCTAAAAAGACCATTAGAACTTTATCATCCTTCTGATGAAGAGACAATGTATAAAAAGATGGATGAATATCTAACAATGGTTGGATTAACTCCACCTAAAGATCAAGGTGAAAAATTTCCTCATCAACTTTCAGGTGGACAAAAGCAAAGAGCTTATATTGCAAGAGTACTAGCAGTGGGAGCTAATGTAATTTTTGCAGATGAACCTACTTCCATGTTAGATGTATCAATAAGACTTGGAGTTTTAAACTTAATGAATAAACTAAAAAAAGATATGAAAAAATCTTTTGTATATATTACTCATGATATTGCTACAGCAAGATATTTTGCAGATAGAATAATAGTATTATATGCAGGTCATATGGTTGAATGGGGAGATGTAGATAAAGTAATTTGCAATCCAAAACATCCATATACTAAGCTTCTTGTAGCAGCAGCTCCAGATCCAGAAAGAGAAGGAGTAATTGATTTACCTGTTGTAAGAGATAAAGATACAGAAATAAGACAATGGACTCCTGAAAGTAAAGGATGCCCATTTAGAACTAGATGTCCAGTAGCACAGGACATTTGTGCAAGTAAATTTCCAGAAGCTAGAGAAGTGGAATCTGGACAATTTATTAGATGTATACATGGTTAATTAAATTCTTTTAAAATATTAATATAGTTACGAATATGCTAGAAAAAATACTATGTTAAAAGAAATTTTTTCTTACAATAAATCCTAGAGCTATAAACTCTGGGATTAATTTTTTACCTTAAATAGACATATACTAACTATTTAAAGAAAAGTATATATTTTTACAATTAATACATTTAAAGGTAGAGAATACTGTTATATAATATTATATGTAGGGGGATATTTTAAGTTAATATGACTTAAATGTGAAAGTAATTAATTACTATTAAGAATATGCAGACTTGAAATTAACTCAATAAAAAATAAAAATATAAAATGTTTATTAATAATAAATATTTTTAAATTATGATATATACGCATATTTTGAAAGTAATAATTATATAAAAGAATAAGTGAAACTTAATATCTAATAAATTAAAAATAAAAAATAAGATAATATTTGGGTGAGGGTATTATTTTACCGGAAATAAGAGGTGAGAATAATATGTTAAAAGTACTTATAGCAGATGATGAACTTATTGTAAGAGAAGCAATAAAAAATACTATTAATTGGGATGAATCTGGATTTATTATATGTGGAGAAGGAACAGATGGTGAGGATACATATCAAAAGATTTGTAATTTAAAACCAGATTTAGTGCTAATTGATATAAAAATGCATAAGAAATCAGGCTTAGACGTAATAAGAGATGTAAGGAAAAAAGGATTTGTAGGAAAATTTATAATAGTAAGTGAGTACTCTGAATTTAATTACGTAAAAGATGCTATGAGATTTGGAGCAAAAGCCTACTTATTAAAACCTATAGATAAGAACGAGTTACTTGATATTATTAAAGAAATAAAAAAGGAATTTTTTTACGAAAGAAATTTAAATATAAATATAGAAAGTAAATTTGAATTAATAAAAGAAAATGTTTTATCACAGCTATGTTTAAATAAGAACTTAAAAGAAGAGAAGGAAATATTAAGATATATAAAGAGTAAAAGCTTGTATATAGCATTAATATCTAATGAAGATAACAAATTAGATAATGATAATATAATTGATTTAGAAACATGGATTAAAGAAAAGTTGTCTATTAAAAATATTAATATTTTTAAAGTTAAAAGTAAAGTGGCAATAATATTTTATGATAAAAGTATGGATTATATTGACTCCATATTAAAGAAAATGAAAACACAATTTGAAAAAGAGATGAAAGAAAATCTTTTTATTACAATAGGCCAAGAAGTTAAAAATATTAATGAAATTAACTATTCCTATGAAACTGCTAGAGAGTTAATGAAAAATAGATATTTATACATTAATGAAGGCATTATTTATAAGGATAAGATAAAAAATATTATTAATAGCCAAGTTACAGAAGAAGAACTTATTAACAATCTATATAGTTAAATAGAAATTGGTCAAGTATATGAGATAGAGAAAAGTTTCTTATTACTACAAAAAATTATAATAGAAAAGAACTAAAAAGAAGAACAAGTAAAAGCTTTAC
>JAEZAL010000049.1 GCA_023427705.1 Bacillota bacterium
CATCATATACCAATTAGCATCTATATCTGTCTCTGCTAATTTCCAGAACAAATCTGGATAACATAGTCCTGGGAAAATATCATGTGCCTTCTTTCTATCATCACCATTATTTGTCTTTAGCTGTAGGAATTCTGGTAAATCTTTATGCCAAGCATCTAACCAAATAGCAACTGACCCATTCCTTACCCCTAATTGGTCAACTGCAATGGCAGTATCATTAAATAGCTTAATCCATGGTATTACTCCTCCTGAAGCTCCCTTGAAGCCTCTTATAGGTGAATCTAACGCCCTAACTTTTCCTATATAAATTCCCATTCCACCACCAAACTTTGATACTTCTGCAAAGTTATCTAGTGATTTATATATTCCTTTTAAACTATCATCTACTGTATCTATAAAACAAGAACTTAATTGATAAAATGGCTTTCTTGCATTAGACATAGTTGGGGTAGCCATAGTAGCTTTTAATGAGCTTAACACATCATAAAACCTTTTAGCCCAAACTACTCTATTTTCTTTTTTCTCTGGTATAGCAAGATGCATAGCTATTCCCATAAACATTTGTTGTGGTAATTCTAATTTACTTCTGTCATAATCTTGAATTAGATATCTCTTTGCCAAAAGATTAATACCACTATATGTAAACAAGAAATCTCTTTCTGGTTTAATTTCTTTTTCTAACTCTAAAATTTCTTCCTTAGTGTAGTTTTCTAATATATACTTCCCATATAGTCCCTTATTAGTTAATTCTTCTATGAAACCATATAAATCCCCATATAGATTATCATCTGTATTTAAATTTCTATTTTTTCTAACTTCATCATATAACTTATATACATAGAGCTTTTCTGAAACCTTTTGCCATTCAGGCTCTATATCTGTAGTTAATTCTAATGAAACTTGTATAATTGAATCTCTTATTTCTTCGTTACTCATATTAGGTCTTACTATATGATTTAATGCTCCTAAAAGCCTTTCTTCAGTATAGATCCCATCACTTTTACTTATCCCAATTAAAGCATTATTGCAAATTTTTAATAAATCCATAACCTTCCCCTTCCACTACATATAGTATATTTTAAAAAACCGTCTAACGAAATATACAACATATAGGTATATTATAGTTATCTTTTCTATACTTGTAAAAGTTCAGATTTTAATAATAAAATAGAAAAAGGAGATATCTCTTTGAAATACCTCCTTTTTTCATCAATTGCCAAATAATATTAATTATTTTTTAAAATTTATATTTTATAAATAATTATTATTTCAACTTTTCATTCCATTCTGCTTCTTTAAACCCTACTAAAACTATATCATCTTTAACAACTATTGGTCTTTTTACTAGCATACCATTAGTTGATAATATATCTAAAAGTTCATCTTCAGGTAAAGTTTTAACTTTATCTTTCATTTGCATCTCTCTATAAAGAACTCCTGAAGTATTGAAGAATTTATTTATTGTTAAACCACTCTTTTTAAGCCAATCCTTTAATTCATCTTTTGTAGGATTTTCTTCTGCTATATGCCTATCTATAAATTCGATATTATTTTCTTCTAAATATTTTTTAGCTTTTCTACATGTAGTACACTTAGGATATTCTACAAATAAAACTGACATATTATCACTCCTTAATTAACTATATTAACAGTTTTAATTATAACATATTATTTCTTAGGCATAGTTAAATATATTTTAAACATATCTCCCTCTACCTCAATTTTAATACTTCCATTATGAAGTTCTACTATACTCTTAGTAATAGCAAGTCCCATTCCTGATCCTTCTATTGATGAGTTTCTAGATTTATCCGCTCTATTAAATCTTTCAAAAATATCTTCAGTATTGAAATCTAACTCATAGTTAGATATATTTTTAAATGAAATTTCAACTGAGTTTTCTTTAGACATAATATCTATATATACTCTAGTATCATTTAAAGAATATTTTAATGCATTAACTATTAAGTTTTCAAAGACTCTAGACATTAATTTACCATCTAAGTCTAGAATAATCTCTTCTTCATTTGAATTAACTTTAAATTCAATATTTTTTTCTTCATAAAGATTAGAATATTCTCCAATACCTTGATAAACTAATGATATTATATCTAATGGTTCTTTTTCCATCTTCATTTTTCCACTATTTAATTTTGAAGCTTCAAATAAATCTTCTATTAAGCTCTTTAACCTTTTTGAATTTCTATCTAATATATTTAAGTAATCCTTTCTTTCCTCTTCTGTTATATTAGGATCATTTAATATATTTACATAGTTTATAATTGAAGTTAAAGGTGTCTTTAAATCATGAGAAACATTAGATATTAATTCTGTTTTTAACTTCTCATTTCTAACTTTTTCATTTAATGCTATTTTATATCCTTCTTTTATCTTATCAATATTTTCTACTAACTCCTTAACTTCTCTTTCTCCTACATTTCCAAGTGTATATTCTAAATCTCCAGAATTTATTTTCTTTAAACCATCATTAATTATAGTGATATCTAAACTCTTTTTAAGTGAATATAATACGCATATTAAAGGTATTAATACTAGTACTATCGTTCCTTTAAATGGATATGTAGTTAAGAAGGTAACCAGTAA
The DNA here is from genome assembly GCA_023427705.1 of Bacillota bacterium. Taxonomy (GTDB): domain Bacteria; phylum Bacillota; class Clostridia; order Clostridiales; family Clostridiaceae; genus Clostridium. The sequence goes on from JAEZAL010000049.1 coordinate 2,605, forward strand.
ATTTTGATTCTTTAAACCTGCAACCAGATATAAATAAACTAAAATTACGACAGCAGCACCTGCAAAAGAAACTATTATCTTATTTCTTGTATTTCTATATCTGTATCCATATTTTAATACAAAGATTAATCTCCTTAATACTTTTATTTCTAAATGAATATTATTTCTATTAAAAATAGAGTTAAATACTACCTTTACTAAAAGTATAATTGTGAAAATTGTTGTTATTATCATGGTTTTAGCAGTTATTTCTTCTGCTTTTAGTATATTAACGTATGAATATGGATCACTATAATAAATTTCAATATATTTATCTATATTTTTTAAATTTATCTTATCTGACATATTCATTACATAATAATTAAAACTATCTTTATTATCTAGCCTAACTGAAGCTAATCCTAGCTCTTTTATATATGTGTTAATTGAATCCTCTAATAATGGAACATTATTATTTTCTTTCTTAACTGAATTAAATAAATTTTTATCATTTGTTGTAAAATCACCAGTTTCTTTGTTAATTAAAACATAGAATATTTTTTCATTATAGTAAGGATTTTCTGATAGATTTTCATTTTCATATTTTATTGGACTTATATCCTCTAAGTTCTTTGAATTTCCATAAATATATTTTGAAATATCCTTACTTTCATAATATATCATTGATTGCATATATTTTTCTTTATTAAATAGTGCATCAAAAGTATTTATATTTAAATCTTTCGTTGAACTATTAAAAGCCTGATAATACCCTGTGATTAATAATATTATTGACATACAAAGAATTAAAATCTCTACTCCCCATACACCAGTTATATAACTCTTAATTTTATCTTTCAATTTTATATCCAACCCCCCACACAACCTTTATATATTCAGGGTCCTTTGTATTTAGCTCTATCTTTTCTCTTATTCTTCTTATATGAACAGTTACAGTATTTTCACTTCTGTAAAATGGTTCTTCCCAAACTTTCTCATATATTTCTTTTATTGAAAATACTTTTCCTAAGTTTGAAGCTAAAAGTTGAAGTATTTTAAATTCTGTTGCTGTAACTTTTACTTCTTCTCCTCTTAAATAAATTGTCTTCTCTTTATTATTAATTACTAAATCCTTAACTTCTATTATATCTGGACTTTCTCCTTCTAATTCTAGTGGCTGTTGATATCTTCTTAATTGTGATTTTACTCTGGCTACTAGTTCTAAATGATTAAATGGCTTTGCAATATAATCATCAGCCCCAACATTTAATCCTAATATTTTATCACTATCTTCACCTTTAGCTGATAACATAATTATTGGTAAGTTTCTTTTTTCTCTAATTTTCAAGCAAGTTTTTATACCATCTAGCCTAGGCATCATTATATCTAACACTATTAAATGAACTTTTTCCATATCTAGTATTTCTAAAGCTTCCACGCCATCCTTAGCCTTAAAAACCTTCATTCCTTCGCCTCTTAAATATATATCAATGGCATCTCTAATTTCTTTTTCGTCATCGACTACTAATACATTAAACATATTATTAATCACCCCTTGAATTATTCTATCTAATAATTATAATATCTTATATTGTGACTTTTTACTAATTATAAAAATTACTTTTTTATTAAAATAACGTAATAAACAATATTAACATATTGATTATTTTAATATATAATCAACTATGTTAATTATATATTATTTTAAGGAGTTTAAAATGTTTAGCAATATCTCAATAAATAAACAGATGATTTTTGACTTTATAATTATTTTTATTGGATGTATTATCGCTTCGCTTGGAGTAAACTTATTCTTAGTTAATGCTCAATTACTAAGTGGTGGTGCAACTGGTATAGCACTTATTCTTCAATATTTATATAATATACCTTCTGGTATAACTATGTTTTTAATTAATATACCACTATTTTTTATTAGTTATAAAATGTTAAATAAAAAATTCACTTTATATTCTGCTGTAGGTATGGTATCTTTATCAATTTCTTTAATTATAACTAAACCTTTATCAAATATAGTAAAAGTAGATGATTTATTACTTTACTGTATTTACGGTGGAGTTTTATGTGGACTAGGTTATGGACTTGTATTCCTTAGAAATGGCTCTACAGGTGGAACAGACATAATTGCTATGGTTATTAGAAAAAAATATTCTAACTTTGAAATTGGTAAGCTTAGTTTTGCTATTAACTGTATTATAGTTTTTATAGGTGCATTAATATTTGGACTTCCTAAAGCATTATATACTTTAATTTCTATGTTTATACAAGTAACTTTAATTGATAAAGTTATTAATGGATTTAATAGTAAGAAACTTTTATTAATACTAACTGAAAAAGAAGAAGATGTAATTCAATATGTTATTAAAGATATGAATAGAGGTGTTACATCTCTTATTGCAGAAGGTGAATATACTCACGAGTTAAGGAAAATGCTTTATATTGCAGTAACTTCATCTCAAATGGTTCATTTAAAGAATAAAATATTAAAAGTAGATCCTAAAGCATTTATTACAATAGTAGATGTTTCTGAAGTAAACGGAAAAGGATTCTACAAAATTTAGTTTGATAGAATAGACCTATATACATATAATGTTCAGTCTCCGTCGCAAGCTCCAAGTCGACTTCCACATTATATGCATATAGGTCTTATAGTTATCAAACAAAATCTTCTTTATATCAAAACTAAAGGAAATAATTCTTCATTCTTTCATTTTTTCATTTCTTAATTATTAACTGTTCTAAGGTATTCCTCTTGTCCCTTCTTATATAGATTGTTTCCTTCTGTGTCTATAATAACTATTAGTGGCATATCTTTAACTTCCATTTTTCTTATTGCCTCAGCACCTAAATCTTCGTATGCAATTATTTCTGATTTAACTATTGTCTTAGATATTAAAGCTGCTGCTCCTCCAATAGCTCCTAAATAAATAGCTTTATTTTTTATTATAGATTTAACTACCTCTTCATTTCGTGCACCTTTTCCTATCATAGCCTTTAACCCTAAATCTAATAGCCTTGGTGAATAAGAATCCATTCTATAACTAGTAGTTGGTCCTGCTGATCCAATGACTTGTCCCTCTTTTGCTGGCGTTGGTCCTACATAATATATTGTCTCGTTATTTATACTTATAGGTAAATCTAAACCATTATCTAATAATTCTAGTAGCCTCTTATGTGCAGCATCTCTTGCTGTATATATAGTCCCAGATAATAATATTCTATCCCCAGCTCTTAAATCTTTTATCTTTTCATAAGTTAATGGTGTACTTATACTAACTTCCATAAATTATATCCCCTTATAAAATTATTTCCTTATGTCTTGTTGCATGACAACTAATATTTACTGCTACTGGTAAACCTGCAATATGTGTAGGATATGTTTCTATATTAATTCCTAAAGCTGTTGTTTTGCCACCGAACCCCTGTGGTCCAATTCCAAGCTCATTCATTTTTATTAACAATTCCTCTTCTAAATCGCTGTAAAATTTATTTGGATTTTTACTATCTATTGGCCTAATTAAAGCCTTTTTAGATAAATATGCTGCTTTTTCAAAAGTGCCACCTATTCCAACACCAACAATCATAGGTGGACATGGATTAGGGCCTGCCTCCTTTACTACCTTTAAAATAAACTCTTTTACTCCTTCTATTCCATCTGATGGTTTAAGCATCTTTATCTGACTCATATTTTCTGAACCAAATCCTTTTGGAGCTACTGTAACCTTTAACTTATCACCAGGTACTATATTATAATAAATTATTGCTGGGGTATTATCATTTGTATTAACTCTATTAATAGGATCTTTAACAACTGATTTCCTTAAATATCCCCTTTCATATCCTCTTCTAACTCCCTCATTTATAGAATCCTCAAGACTTCCTCCTACAATATGAACATCTTGTCCTATATCGACAAAAACACATACCATCCCTGTGTCCTGACAAATTGGCTTTCTTTCATTCTTAGCTATTTCTGCATTTATAATAATTTTATCTAATATATCTTCAGCTAAACTCCAAGTTTCTTCTCTCTTCGCTTTATCTAATGAATAAAATACATCCTTTGATAAATTATAATTAGCATCAATACATAAATTTTCAATAGCTTCTTGAATTTCTGTAATATGTATTTCTCTCATTTTCATCTTCCTTCTCATATATAATAATAACTATTTTATCATACTTCACTAATATATTATTAAATACTTTTCTCTCATGTATAAAATTAAACAAGGAGATATATAAAACACTAATATTTGTGCTATACCTCCTTATTAATTTAAACTTATCTAATTAATTTGTTTTCTATAGTATTTTTTGCTATATTTCCTCGGAAATCAATTTAGTTATTATTTATTTCTTCAAAATATCTTTCTATTCCTAAGAAAATACCTTCAACTAAGGCATTTTGATGTTCTTCTGTCTGTAGTTCTTTCTCTTCTTGCATATTTGACAAGAAACCACACTCAACTAAAACAGATGCACCTTTATGATCATCTCTTAAAATTAGATAAGAATCTCCAGCAGGCTTAGATACTCTCTTATTATTATCCTTAACAGTCTCTTTGATAGATTCTTGAATATTATTTGCTAATCTGACACTTATATCGTTAGAACTATACCACACTTGTGCACCATAACATTTTTCTTGTGGAAACATATTTTGATGAATAGAAACAAAAACATCACAATTAGTTTCTTTCTTCATATCTCTTCTTCTTTTTAAATCTTCTCGTTTCTTTTCTTTTATAGTTGATCCACTATTTCCAAGAGCTTCATCATTTTCTCTTGTTAAAAAAACTTTATACCCTTTATCTTGTAATCTTTCTTTAAGTTTTAAAGCTATTTTAAGATTTATCTCTTTTTCTACTACACCATTTTTAGACTTAGCTCCTCCATCAAAACCACCATGTCCAGGATCTATTAGTATAACTTTTTCTTCTGCCATAGCCATTACCCTTATAGAAGTAAAAACTATAATAAATAATATTAATAAAGAACTTCTTATTAGCTTCTTCATTTATTTTCCTCCATACTTTTAATGATTATAAAAATATTATGTCCTGTTTATTAATATTTTACATATAAATATAACAAAAATAATATAATAAGTTCTTTTTAAAATTTTTCAAATTATAAAATTATAAAAAAATACTGCTTTATTATAACTTTATATAATAAAACAGTATCCTCTTATATTATTAATTATTTTCTATAACACTTTCAGCTATATTCATAGAGTGGTCACTAACTCTCTCTAAATTATTTACTATATCTAAGAATATAGTACCTGAATACGCATTACAGATTCCATCATAAAGTCTCTTTACATGAAGATCTCTATATTTCTTTTGTAATTTATCTACATCTGACTCTATTTGATTAACTTCTTTTGCTTTTATAACATCATTTTTTGCATAACTATCTATAGCTGTTTGTAAAGCTTCTAATGTCTTCTCATACATATTTCTTAGTTGTTCTATAGCATGAGTACTATATTCTAACTTCTTATTTATCTTTTGCTCAGTTAACTCTGCTATATTTTCAGCATGATCGCCTATTCTTTCAATATCATTAATTACATGGAAAGTAGCAGCAACTATCTTTGATTCTTTATCAGACAACTCATGTTTAGATAATTTAACTAAATATGTCGTAATTGCTTCATTTAATGTATTAATTATTTCTTCATTATCATATACACTTTGTATTAATTTTTCATCATTCTTTTCGAATGCTTCAAATGCTAAACCCAAACCTTTTTTAGCCTTATTTGCCATTCTTAAAGTTTCTTTAGCTACTTGACCTGCAGCAATTACTGGAGTTTCTAATAGTCTATCATCTATGTACTTTGTACCTAGCTTTTCATCTTCATCATCTCCAGGAACAATTCTATTAACAGCTTTAATTAATAAACCTGTAAGTGGTAACATAATTATAGTATTTGCAACATTAAATACTGTATGAGCATTTGCTATTTGTCTACTTACATCACCAGGACTAATATTAGAAACTGCATTTGCTAAAACTCCACTTATCAGTACTGGAATAAATATTAGTGTTCCACCTAAATTAAATATTAAATGTAATACTGCAGCTTTACGTGCTGTCTTGCTAGTTCCTATAGATGCTAACATTGCAGTTATACATGTACCTATATTACAACCAAATACTATTGGTAATGCATTATGAATATCTATTGCACCAGTTGTTGCTAAAGCAACTAATATTCCTGTAGTTGCAGAAGAACTTTGAAGTACTGCTGTTATAATTGCACCTGCAATTATTCCTAAGTACCAATGTTGTCCAACAGTTGATAAAATTTCATTGAATAGAGGTAGCTCTCTTAAAGGTTTCATCGCAGAACTCATTTGTCCCATACCAATGAATAATATACCAAATCCTAAGATTATATTTCCAACATCTCTTTTTTGCTTCTTTTTTGCAAACATAACTATAGCTGCCCCTACAAATACAAACAGTGGAGCTATATCATCTAACTTAAAAGCAACAAGTTGAGCTGTAATTGTAGTTCCTATATTAGCTCCCATAATAATCCCAGCTGCTTGAGCTAAGTTTATAAGACCAGCATTAACAAAACCTACTACCATTACTGTTGTAGCACTACTACTTTGTATTACCGCAGTAACAATTGCTCCAACAAGTACAGCTATAATTCTATTTTTAGTAACTTTTTCAAGAATTGACTTTAATCCCTCTCCAGCAGCATTTTCAAGACCATCCCCCATGATTTTCATTCCATAAATAAATAGTCCTAAGCCACCAAGTAACTTTATAATAACTAATAACGAATCCAAAGTTATTCTCCTTTTCAATATTATTTTGACAAAATTAGTTTACATTATTTTTTAATATTTGTTAAGTAATTAATATGATTTTTAACATGATTTTAATATAGCTTAGTTTTTGTAAATTAAATCTATTATTTATCTTTTTTAAACTAACCACAAAAATAAACTACTTAAAATATATTTATTCTAAGTAGTTTATATAATAATTAATTTTTATTCTCCTCTTTTATTTCCCCAGAAGAATAAAGCTATTGTACCTGGTCCTGTATGACTTCCTATAGTAGTTCCTACATTGTTAATCTCTACTCTACCTTTTAACTTAGTAAAACGCTCTTCAATTAATCTAGCAACTTCACTAGCATCTTCATAGCAGTATGAATGAGATAAATAGCATTTATCTGCATAATCCAGACCATTAGTCGCATTTTCTTCCATCTTATCTACTATTGCTTTTATAACTTTATTTTTAGATCTAATTTTATATCTTGGGATTAACTTACCTATATTATTCATATCTAAAAGTGGACAAATTCCTAATAAACCACCAATAAATCCAGATGTCTTTGATACTCTTCCACCTTTTATATAAAAAGTTAAGTCTGTAGAGAAAAACCAATGATTAAGTTCTAATTTATGTTCATTAATCCATTGATATACCTCTTCTATGCCCATTCCTTCATCTCTTAGGTCTGCTAACTTATCCATTATTAATCCATATCCTGATGAAGCTCCTAGAGAATCTACAATATAAATTTTCCTATCTGGATACTTTTCTTCTAATATAGATTTTGCTACCATAGCTGAGTTAATAACTCCTGAAAGTCCTGATGATAAGCTTACATGAAGTATATCTTTTCCTTCTTTTAAGAAGCTCTCAAAATACTCTTCAAACTCTTGAGCATTAACTTGAGATGTTTTTGTTTCTGCTCCATCTTGCATTGCCTTATAAAAGTTATCAAAAGATATTGATTTCCCTAAATCATCAACATACTCCTTTCCATCAAGTTCAAAATGAAAACAAATATATGATATATTTCTTCTATTAAAATGTTCTTCAGTAAGATCTGCGGTAGAACAACAACTAATTACATATTCATTCATTTTATCGATTCCTCCTAGTTTAAACAATCTTTATTATTAACTGTGATATTACTTTTAAAAAATGTCTGGTTCCTATTATAAAATATTATAAAACTGAAATATACTAACACCTTCTAAGTAATACCAATACTTAATACTTATAATAATATTATTATAACTTATTAGTTATGAATATGTCATAAAATTTATAAAAAAACCCACAAACTTCAAGTCTGTGAGTTTATTAATTATATATCTAATAAAAATTTAAAAAGCTTTAATAATACTTATGGTCTAAGTCCACTTCCACCTTGAAGTGTTATACTCTCACCTGTTACGTAAGATGCTTCATCTGATGCTAAAAATACACATACTCTACCAATGTCTTTTTGACAATCTCCAAATCTTCCAAGTGGAATACTTTGAATAGTCTTTTCAAATAAATCTGGATATGCATCCCTCCATTGTTTAAGACTTTCTGTCATAGCTAAAGGACAAATGTCATTTACATTGATTCCATCCGGTCCCCATTCAGCAGCCGCTACACGGGTAAGTCCTCTTATTCCTTCTTTTGCTGCAGCATATGAACTTTGGCCTAATTTTCCAAATAAACCTGCTCCTGAACCAAAATTTATAACTGATCCCTTAGTATCTTTTAAATATGGATAACAAGCCTTCATATAGAAAAATGTAGAATAAAGCCCTGAATTTATTGCTAAATCAAAATCTTCCTTTGTATGATCTTTAAGCATAACACCAGACTTTGAAGCTTGAGCATTATTTACTAAAACATTAATTTTACCAAACTTATCTACGGTTTTTGATATAACTTCTTTTACAGACTCTTCATCTCCACCATCAGCAACTACATATAATACATCAATTCCGTAATCCTTATCTAGTTCTGCTTTAGCTTCTATAAGACGTGCTTCTGTTCTTCCTGTTATAACAAGATTAGCTCCTTCTTCTGCAAATGCTCTTGCAATACCATATCCTATGCCTTTACCTCCACCAGTAATGATAGCAACTTTCCCCTCTAAACGTTTCATTGTTTTGTGTCCCCTTTCAGTAATTTGTATATTTTCAAATTATTAACATAAGTTATATAATTAGAGTAACACTTTGATATAAATTTGTCAATCTCATATTGTATATTATATCTCCTTATTATAATAGTTTAATAATTTGCACTACAAATCTATAAATTAAAGGATGTTTATAAGTGAATCTTAGCTAATTATGCATATAAAAACTTATTATTTGTAAAAAAATAAATCCCACAAACATAAAGTTTGTAGGATTTTGAACATCCAAATATTATCTCTTTGAGAATTGTGGAGCTCTTCTTGCTTTCTTAAGACCGTATTTCTTTCTTTCTTTCATTCTTGGGT
>JAEZAL010000105.1 GCA_023427705.1 Bacillota bacterium
GTCCAACACTATCATGAATTTCTCTAGATATTCTATTTCTTTCCTTAAGTATTGTTAATTCTTCTATTGATGATAAATACTCTTCAAGTTTATTATTAGCTTCAATTAGATTTTCTTCAGATACTCTAAGTTTATCATATAGCCTTTGAGCCTCTTTTTTCGTATTATAAAGTCGTGATATATAATTTAATAAAACAGAAAAAATAATTATTATTACTAAATTTACAAAGCCTTCTTCTACACTTTCATTAAATTTTGAATATGTAGATAATAAGCATATTATAGGTAAAAATATATATTTAATATTTTTAGTATTAAGTGAAATAATATCTATAATTAATCCTACGAAATAAAATAGTATATTTCCACCAAAGTTTAAACATGCTATTGAAACTATTATTAGTTCTAAAGCTATAGAAAATATATTTGCTTTATCACTTTTAAATAGAAAAACTCTAAGATTATTATTTATAACAAATAACAAAATAAATATTACGCTACTAATTCCATTATTTTTTTCTCCAATAATAATTTCAAATATTAATATAATAAAAGATATATATCTTATTAGTAATAATTCCTTACTTTTTCTCATAATTATCTCCAATTTCTATATTATAGGATAATTATATAGCAAATTTTACAATTATAGTATTATTTATTATTTTTTAATATAAATCCAAATAACATACTATTTAATTCATTGTATTTTTCAAAAATAGCTACATGTCCGCAATCTGGAATTATTATATATTCTGAATTAGGTATTTCTCTTGCTATTATATCTGAAAATTTTACTCTCTTAAGTAAGTCATCTTGCCCAACTACAATTAAAGCAGGACACTTTATTTTATGAAGATCATTTGTCATATACACATCATTTTTAAAGGTTTCATATAATATTTTTTGTCCTTCAAAATAATCATCTGGCATTTGTTTAAAGGCTTCTGCTCTTTCTTCTAACATCTTCTTATTTTCAGTATAAAATGTATTTCCATATATACTTGGTGCCATTCCTCTAAAGAATTTTTCCCCATCTTTCATATCACATAAGGTTGTCCATCCATCAATAAAGCCTTTTAAAACTTCATCTAGTTCACTGACAGAGTCAATTATAGCTATACTTTTTATCATTTCTGGATACATAATTGCAAATTTCATAGCAACTTCTCCACCATAAGATGTGCCCACTATATGAACTTTTTCAACTCCAAGACTTTCAAAAAGCTCTTTTGCATCTTCTGCATGTAATGAAAATGTATATGGTCCTTTTGGTTTATCAGATTTTAATTGTCCTCTAAAATCATGTCTAATAATCATTAAGCCTGTTTCTTCAAAAGTCGGTGATAAATAATCCCAACTATTTGTTGATGCCATAACTCCATTGAAAAATGCTACTGCTGTTTTTGAATTTAAATTCCCGCTTACCTCATAATAAATATTAACATCATTAATTTTAAATATTGACATACTATCTCTCCTTTTTAATAAATGTAAGTAATTACATACATTTATTATAGGACTTGTAAACATTTTCTTCAACCTTTTTCATATTATAATAAAAAATACTGCAGTAATTTTTACTTACTACAGTATTTTTATTATTCTTTAATATCTTTTCTTTTATAAACTAAATAAATACCTATGCATACTAATAATAATGCTATTAATACTTTTATATCGAAGATATTTTCTTTAAGTATTATTGATGATAATATCGTTCCAAAGACAGGTATTAAGAAATTAAAAACAGATATTATTCCTACTTTATTATACTTTAAAAGCTGAGACCATAATGCAAAAGCTATTGCAGATAATAGTGCCATATATATTAATAATGCAGTAGATTTTACAGTAAAGTTTGTAAGATTTCCTCCTAAAATATAACCTATTATAGTTAAAACTAATCCACCTATAGCTAGTTGATATCCAGTTACAGTATATGCATCTTTATTTTGGCTTATCTTCTTACTGTATAATGATGAAACTGATAGCATAAATGCTGCTATAATTATAAAACCTTCTCCCTTAAATGAAAATCCTCCTGATAATGCTGAAGTTCCTCCAGTAAGATTTACAAGTACAACTCCTAAAAATCCAATTATACAACCTAAAATCTTATTAGAATTTAATTTATCATTCTTATAAACAATATGAGCTAATATTATACTAAAAAATGTACCTGTTCCATTCATAATTGATCCCTTTACCCCAGTAGTATATGTCATTCCTAAATAAAAGAATATGTATTGAAGAGTAGTTTGTCCAACTCCTAATATTGTGATTTCTCTTAAATCTTTCATAGATAATTTGAATATATTTTGCTTCATTATTAATTGTAATATAAGCACAAAAATTCCTGCTAAAAAGAATCTATATCCAGCAAATATAAGCTTTCCACCTACATCACTACTTGTAATATTAAAAAGCTCATATCCAATTTTTACAGCTGGGAAGGCACTTCCCCATAAGAACGTACAAATTATTGCAATGAAAACTATATTTATCTTATTGGTATAAAATTTTTCTTTATCCAGAACTATTTCCTCCTTTCAATTATATATAGAAATAATTATACTATTTAAATTCTAAAAGTCACAGTATTTTTATAATATAGATAAATGTACTATATGAAAATTTAAAATAAATAAGAAACCCCTTACGGAGTTTCTATAATAAATATATTTGAATTTTTAAATATGTATAATGAACTTTGGTTATTTATTATGCAACATCATTCTTTTTCTTTAATAATACTCCACCTAGTGAGGTTATTCCTAATGCTACTACTAAAATTGAAGCTGTTCCAAATACAGAACCTGTTTCTGGTAAAACATCATATTTCCCATTTTCTGATTGTGATACTTCCACTTTACTTTCTTCATTTATTTCTGTATCAACCTCTGGATCTATTTCTGTATCAGTTTCTGGATTTACTTCTGGGTTTACTTCTGGATTAATATCTTCTTCCTCAATTCTTTCCTCACCAGCTATAAGAAGATTTAAATCTAAGTCTTTAATTCCATTTACATTCCAATATTCTTGTATAGATTCTCTCATAACTATTTGTGTATTTTCAACATTTCTAGCATTAGTAAAGTCATATGAGTCTCCACCTGTTAGCATAAAGTCATTTGTAGCAACTGAATAGTATTTATCCATTTCTACCTTAGTTCCATCTAATAATCTTATTGATGTAACTTTTTCACTAACTTCGTCATACCAAACCTTTATTCCTGCAAATTGTCCCCAGCCAAAACCATCTGGGTTTATTCCATGCTCTATAAGCTTAACTAAATCACTACCTAATACCTCTAATCTAACTATAGTGTTATCGAATGGTAGTATTTCATACATATCTCCAACTGTTATATTGCCTGCTTCTAGTGCTCTTCTTATTCCACCACGATTATTTAGTCCTATTTGTGCGTCTACAATATTTCTCATAGCATCTGATACATGAACTCCAAGTGGTGTAAGTCCATTATTTTTATCATGCTCTAATTTATTTTTTAAAGGAGTTATTCCCTCTGCAAATATCGGAGTTAAGTCATTATTAAATTTGTCAACTATAGCTTGTACTTCTGTAT
>JAEZAL010000189.1 GCA_023427705.1 Bacillota bacterium
AGGCAGGCTTATATAAGCAATGAAAAAAATAATGTTAAAATCTATACATTTATATAGAAAATATATTTCGCCAATGAGACCGCCAACATGCATATATGTTCCTACATGTTCAGAATATGCTATTCAAGCAATAACAAAATATGGAGCTATTAAAGGTGGTTTTTTAGCTATAAAGAGAATTTTAAGATGCCAACCTTTATCTAAGGGTGGATACGATCCGTTAAAATAAGGAGGCTATGCTCAAAATATGATGAAGTTCTTACAACCTATTACAAATTTTTTAACTATTATATTTGAAGGTTTACATGATGTAATATTAAATTTATTTAATTTACAGCCAAGTGGAGTATCTTATATATTAACTATAGCGTTATTTACATTAATAATAAGATTACTAATACTTCCTTTAAATATAAAAGCAAATAGATCAAATGCTAGAATGCAAGAGATTCAACCAGAATTAAATGCTATTCAAAAGAAATATGCTAATGATCCTCAAAAAATGCAAGCTGAATATTCAAAATGCATGAAGGATAATAATGTAAGTATGTTTGGAGGATGTCTTCCAACGTTATTACCATTACCAATACTTTTTGCACTTTACTATGTATTTATGAATATAAATATAGATTCAGTAGTTAATCCATCATTCTTATGGATACCAAACGTATTTGAAAAAGATCCACGTTTCATATTACCAGTATTAGCATTCCTAAGCACATACTTACCAAGTTTATTATTAACTAAGTCTATGCCTAAGAATGAAGATGGAAAACAAATGAACATGGGATCTATGAATATAATGATGGCAGGTATGATGGGAGTAATGGCTATTAATTTTAGTTCACTTCTAGTAATTTACTGGGTAATAGGTGGAGTTATTCAATTAGTTCAAACTTATTTCTTAAATTACTTACCAGCTATGAAGAAAAAAGCAGCTAAAGAAGAAGAAGAACAATATAAAGTAATAGAAAATGCCAAAAAAGCAACACCAAAGACTAAGAAAAGAAATTAAGTAAATTAGTATTACCAGGTGGTGATTAGGGTATGAAAACATTAGAAATGACGGGTAAAACCGTAAGTGAAGCATTAGAAAATGCTTTAAAAAGCTTAAAGCTTACAGAAGATAAGGTTGAATATGAAGTTTTGGATGAAGGTTCTAAAGGATTTTTAAATCTTATAGGTACAAAACCAGCTAAAATATTAGTTAAAGTAAAAAGAGATTATAACGAAGAAGTAAGATTATTCTTAAGAAATATACTTAATAGCATGAAGGTACAAGCGGAAATAAGAATAAGAGAAGAAAATGATATAGTACACATTGATTTAACAGGACCTAAAATGGGTATTATTATTGGATATAGAGGAGAGACACTAGATGCTCTACAATATCTAGCTTCATTAGTTGTAAATAAAAATCATGATATTCCTTATAAAAAAGTAGTTTTAGATACTGAAAATTATAGGAAGAAGAGAGAAGAAACTTTAATTAGAGTTGCTGAAAAAACTGCATATAAAGTAAAGAGAATTAGAAAACCTTATAGACTAGAGCCGATGAATCCTTACGAAAGAAGGATAATACATTCAGCTTTACAAGATAATGAATATGTTTATACTTTTAGTGAGGGGGAAGAACCTCATAGAAGAGTAGTAGTAGACATTAAGAAATAAAGGTGGGGAAGCCAAAAGGCTTTCTTACCTTTTCTTTTTGGAAAATTACATGGTTTTTTATTTATTTTGACTTACTATAAATTGTTTTGTAAAATGAATATTAGTTAAAAAGGATATACTATAAATATAGACTTAATTAAGTCAAGACAAGGAGGATAGAAGTTGAAAGAATTTGATACAATTTGCGCTATATCTACAGCTATTGGAGAAGGTGGAATCGCCATTATTAGAGTATCTGGTGATAATGCCTTAAGTATTGTGTCTAAAATATTTAGACCTAAAAACGGAAAAGATATAAAAGACATGAAAACTTACACTATGAGATATGGCCATATAATTGACATAAATAGTGAAGAGTTAATAGATGAAGTAATTATAAGTTATATGAAAGGTCCAAGAAGCTTTACAGCTGAGGATACTGTTGAAATAAATTGTCATGGTGGAGTTACATCTACTAATAAAGTTTTAGAAACTGTTATAAAAGCTGGAGCAAGACTTGCAGAACCAGGTGAGTTTACAAAGAGAGCATTTTTGAACGGAAGAATAGATTTATCTCAAGCAGAAGCAGTTATGGATTTAATAACTGCAAAAACTGAACTTGCTATGAAATCTGCATTAATGCAAAGTAATGGATCTTTATCTCAAAGAATTGGTAAATTAAATGAATATCTATTAAATGTTTTAGCTTTAATAGAATATGCTGTTGATTTTACAGAAGATGATGAAGAAATAGATCCAACTATTCCTATTAGAGTAAGAGAAAGCTTAGAAAAAGCTCATGAAGATATAGAAAAATTACTTAAGAGTGCGGATGAAGGAAAAATAATAAGAGATGGATTAAGCTTAGCCATAGTTGGTAAGCCTAATGTTGGTAAATCATCCTTATTAAATGTTTTATTAAAGGAAAAGAGAGCTATAGTTACAGATATAGCTGGAACAACTAGAGATGTAATCGAAGAATACATTAACTTAGATGGAATACCTATTAAGATTATAGACACAGCTGGGATTAGAGAAACTGAAGATATAGTTGAAAAAATAGGTGTAGAAAAATCTAGAGAAAAAATAGACGAAGCTGATTTAGTTTTATTAGTTCTAGATTCTTCAAGAGAGCTAGATAAGGAAGATAAAGAAATAATTGAGGCCGTTAAAAATAAAAAGTCAATTGTTATCTTAAACAAAATTGATTTAGAGAGTAAAATTGATAATTCAATATTAAATAATTTCGAAAATATAATAAAAATTTCAGCTAAAGAAGATATTGGTATAGATGGTTTGAAAAATGAGATTAAGAATATGTTCTTTAGTGGTAAAATAGATAGCGAAAGCTTAATAATATCAAATTCAAGGCATAAGCAAGCCTTAATTAGAGCTGGTGAAAATTGTAATGAAGCTCTAATGAGATTAAATAATAATGAGTATTTAGATTTAATTTCGATATTCGTTACAGCAGCATTAAAAGCTTTAGGTGAAATTACAGGATCAGAATTAGAAGAAGATTTAGTTAATAAGATATTTAAAGAATTTTGTTGTGGAAAGTAGGAGATAAATAAATATGAAATATAGAGCAGGAGAATATGATGTAGTAGTTGTTGGTGCTGGTCATGCAGGTTGTGAAGCAGCACTAGCAACAGCAAGAATGGGACTAAAGACATTAATTTGCACTACAAATCTTGATTCTGTAGCTATGATGCCATGTAACCCTAATATAGGAGGAACTGCGAAAGGCCATCTAGTAAGAGAAATTGATGCATTAGGTGGTGAAATGGGTGTAAATATAGATAATACTTACATCCAATCTAGAATGCTTAATACATCAAAGGGGCCAGCAGTTCACTCATTAAGAGCACAGGCTGATAAGAAGAGATATCAATACAGAATGAAGAGTGTCTTAGAAGAACAAGAAAATTTATCATTAAGACAATTAGAAGTAGTGGAATTAGATATAGAGGATGGCAAAGTAAAAGGAGTTCTTACTAAAAATGGTGGATACTTTGGTTGTAAAGCCATTATCTTAACAACAGGAACTTATTTAAGAGCCAGAATTATTATTGGAGATGTAACATATAATAGTGGTCCTAATGGTTTATCAGCTGCTAACGAATTATCACAATCATTAATAAATTTAGGAATAAAACTAAGAAGATTTAAAACTGGTACACCAGCAAGAATTAATAAGAGAACTGTAGATTTCTCTAAAATGATTGAACAACCTGGAGATGAAAAAATAGTACCTTTCTCATTTATGAGCGTGGATATTTCAAGAGATCAGGTTTCTTGTTGGTTAACTTATACTAGTGAAGAAACTCATAAAATTATTAAGGATAATATAGATAGATCCCCAATGTACAATGGATTAATAGAGGGGGTTGGTCCTAGATATTGTCCATCAATTGAAGATAAAGTTATGAGATTCCCAGATAGAGAAAGACATCAGCTATTTATAGAGCCAGAAGGTGAAGATACTCAAGAAATGTATGTTGGAGGTATGTCATCATCATTACCAGAGGATGTTCAATTACAAATGTTAAGATCAGTTCCTGGTCTTGAAAATGCTGAGATTATGAGAACTGCTTATGCAATTGAATATGATTCAATTGATCCTACACAATTAAAGCCTACACTAGAGTTTAAGGAATTTGAAGGCTTATATGGAGCAGGTCAATTAAATGGTAGTTCAGGCTATGAAGAAGCAGGCGGACAAGGTATCGTTGCAGGTATAAATGCTGCCCTAAAAATTAAAGGACAAGATCCTATGGTTTTAACTAGGTCAGATGGATATATAGGTGTTTTAATAGATGATTTAGTTACAAAAGGAACTAATGAGCCTTATAGAATGATGACAGCTAGAGCTGAATATAGACTGTTATTAAGACAAGACAATGCAGACTTTAGATTAACTGAAATTGGATATAAAGCTGGGCTTGTAACAGAAGAAAGATATCAAAAATTCATAACTAGAAAAAATAATGTAGAAAATGAAGTTAACAGATTAAAAGAACTTCAAATTACTAATAAAAAAGAAGTAAATGAATTTTTAGTATCTATGGGATCTGTTGAATTAAAGAAACCAATTAGTTTCTATGAATTAATTAAGAGACCAGAATTAGATTATTTTAATTTAGTAGAATTAGATCCAGAAAGACCTGATTATGATGAAGATATTGGAGAGCAAATCAATATAATAACTAAATATGAAGGTTATATAAGTAGCCAACTTGACCAAGTTAAACAATTTAGAAAGTTTGAAAAGAAGCTTATTCCAGAAGATATAGATTATGCTGAAGTAAAAGGCTTGAGAACAGAGGCAATACAAAAATTATCAAATATTAAGCCTATAAGTATAGGGCAAGCATCTAGAATATCAGGAGTTTCTCCAGCAGATATATCTGTATTATTAATTTACTTAGAACATCAATATAAGAAATAAGCTTTTATGGAGGAAATATGGAATATTTTCAATTAATGAAGGAAGCATCATTAGAAGTAGGACTTGATTTAACTGAGCAACAGTATAATCAATTTATAATGTATATGAGACTTTTGCAGGAGTGGAATGAAAAAATTAACCTTACTGCAATAACAGAAGATGAAGAAGTAATTAAAAAGCATTTTATAGATTGTATAAAGGCTTTTAAGTCTAATGCTGTAAAAAATGCTAAGACTATTATAGATGTAGGCACTGGTGCTGGATTCCCAGGCCTACCAATAGCTATAATGAATCCTAATGTTAGAGTAACATTACTAGATTCATTAAACAAAAGAATAAATTTTTTAAATGCAGTTATAGCAAAATTAGATCTAAAAAATGTTGTTACAATTCATTCAAGAGCAGAAGATGGAGCAAGAAAACCAGAATTAAGAGAAAATTTTGATGTTGCTACCTCTAGAGCTGTTGCAAATATGGCTGTTTTATCAGAGTTTTGTTTACCTTATGTAAAGTTAGAGGGGTACTTTGTTGCACTTAAAGGACCAGCCATTGAGGATGAAATTAAGGAAGGCAAAAAAGCTATTAGTACTTTAGGCGGCGAATTAGAAAATATAATAGAAGTAAATATTGAAGAATCTGATTTAAAACATAATATTGTTGAAATAAGGAAGGTAAGTAAGTGTCCAAAAACTTATCCTAGAAAGGCTGGAACAATTAATAAGAAGCCTATTAAATAGAAGATTCTACAAAATATATTAATATAATTAGTCGATATAATATATAATAAATAGATATGTGAATTCATTTGTATTTTTATAAGGTATATTTAGTGAATTTGTCTTACAAAATTAGGAAATAAAAGAAGGAAATATATAATAAAAATAGAATTTTTAAATTATTGAGTTTAATGGAAATTTATTTTAATAAGGGATGGTTGAGTGCATATGAATAGAGAAATTAGTAATATAAGTGTAAATAAGATATTTCCAAATACTTATCAGCCAAGAAGGATTTTTAATGAAGAGGCATTAGAAGAGTTATCTCAATCTATAAAGGAGCATGGAATAATTCAGCCTATTACTGTTAGAAAAAGAGGAGAGTGTTTTGAGTTAGTAGCTGGTGAAAGACGTTGGAGAGCTGCAAGAATGGCAGCTCTTGATGTTGTTCCTTGTAATATAATAGAAATAACTGATACTGAATCTGCTGAAATTGCTTTACTTGAAAATCTACAAAGAGAAGATTTAAATTTCATAGAAGAGGCTGAAGCTTATTTTAATTTAATTAATGATCATAAATTCACTCAAGATGAATTAGCAAAAAGAATGGGAAAGAAACAATCAACTATTGCTAATAAGTTGAGAATATTAAAGCTTAGTGATAAAGTAAGAGAAACTTGTTTAGAAAACAAATTGACAGAAAGACATGCAAGAGCTCTTTTATCATTACCTAATGAAGAGTTACAACTTAATGTTGTAGATAAAATTGTTAAAAACTCTTTAAATGTTAAAGCAACAGAAGAATTAATAAATAAAGAGTTATTAAAAATAGCAGGAGAAGAGCTAAGTAATAAAGATAAGAAAAGAGTAAAAAGTGTATTCCCTGCAAAGTTATATGTTAATACTATAAGACAAGTTTTTGATAAGTTTAATATACCAGCTGAGTATAAATTCAAGGATGATGAGGAATTTATTCAAATAACAGTTAGTATTCCTAAAAAGTAAAAAGTACTAGTTTTAAATATAAATATAATTTGAAATGAAGAAAAATTATGTTGTTTAGGCTAAATTATTCTAATTTAGTAAACAATATGATGATTTCTTCATTTTTTTATTATGTTAATCTTTTAATATTAAGTAAAACTATATATAATATTATTATGGGAAGGGGGGTGAAGCTCTAAATAGAGCTTTTTTATATGAAGAAAGTTTGTATATTCAATCAAAAAGGTGGAGTTGGAAAAACTACAACTAACATTAATTTATGTGCATATTTAGCAATGGAAGGATACAAGGTATTAACTATAGATATAGATCCCCAAGGGAATACAACTAGTGGATTAGGATTAGATAAAAGCAATTTAGAAATGTCTATGTATGATGTAATCACTTCTGATGCATCCTTAAGAGATGTAATATTAAAAAGCGAATTGGTGCAAAATTTATATATTGCTCCATCAACTATGGAATTAGCAGGTGCAGAAGTTGAAGTAATTGGAAAAGAAAATAGAGAAGTTATTTTAGCAAATAAAATAAAGGAAATAGAAAATGAATATGATTTTATATTCATAGATTGTCCGCCTTCTTTAGGCGTATTAACAATTAATGCGCTTACATCAGTAGAATCTGTTTTAATCCCTATTCAATGTGAGTTTTACGCATTAGAAGGAGTTGGGCTGCTGATTAATACAATTAAGCTAGTTAAAAAGTCATTAAATGAAGATTTAGAAATAGAAGGTGTAATAATGACTATGTATGATTATAGAACTAATTTAAGTAATGAAGTTTTTGAAGAAGTAAAAAACTTTTTTAATGACAAGGTTTATGACACAACTATTTCTAGAAATATAAGATTAGCTGAGGCACCTAGCTTTGGCTTGCCAATTATGTTATATGATGAAAAATGCAAGGGAGCAGAATCCTATAAATCATTAACTAAAGAATTTTTAAGTAGACAATAGGTAGGTGATAAAATGAATAAAAAGTCAGCATTAGGGAAGGGT
>JAEZAL010000242.1 GCA_023427705.1 Bacillota bacterium
AGCAAAAGAAACTAGAAAATTAGCTGAAAAGATGATCACTTTAGCAAAAAGAGGTGACCTTCACGCTAGAAGACAAGTTTTAGCTTTTGTTCACGAAGAAGAAGTAGTTCAAAACCTATTTGACAATATAGCTCCAAAGTACGCTGAAAGAAACGGTGGATACACTAGAATGTATAAAAAAGGCCCTAGAAGAGGGGACGGAGCTGAAGTTGTTATACTTGAATTAGTATAATATATAGGGGATTAAGTGATATGACTTAGTCCCCATTTTTGCATATAAAAAAATAATATAGTACTATTAAATATTATATAAGAGCTTAAAATTTATTCTTAAAGTAATTGTAATTGAAAAAATGTATATTATAATATTCTTATGCTAATGTATATACACTTATTAAGAGTTTATATAATACTTAATTAAAATTAGCCAAAAATAAGGAGGGCTATATTATGAAAGAAGCAATGATTAATTGCAATAATGTATCTTTTAAATATAGAGTAAATGAGGGAGAAGAAGAAAGATATGCTTTAAATGGCGTGGATTTTGAAGTAGAAAAGGGTGAGTTTTTAGTAATATTAGGGCATAATGGCTCAGGAAAATCAACAATTGCTAAACATATGAATGCTCTTTTAATACCCTCTGAAGGCACAGTAATAGTAGATGGTTTAGATACTTTAGATCATAAAAATTTATGGGAAATTAGGGCTAAGGCTGGAATGGTATTTCAAAATCCAGACAATCAATTAGTAGCAACCATAGTTGAAGAAGATGTTGCTTTTGGACCAGAAAATTTAGGCGTACCACCTAAGGAAATAAGAAAACGAGTAGATGAAAGTCTAAAAAAAGTTGGAATGTATGAATATAGAAGACATGCACCACATCTGCTTTCTGGTGGACAGAAACAAAGAATAGCCATAGCAGGAATTTTAGCTATGAAACCACAGTGCATAATATTTGATGAGCCTACAGCAATGTTGGATCCATCAGGAAGAAAAGAAGTTTTAGAAAATATAAAAGAAATAAATAAAAATTATGGGATAACTATAGTTCTTATAACACATTATATGGATGAGGCTGCACAAGCAGATAGAGTAATTGTAATGGATGAGGGAAAAATAATCTTAGAAGGAAAGCCTAGGGATGTATTTTCTAATGTACAAAAAATGAAAGAAATTGGATTAGATGTTCCTCAAGTTACAGAACTATGCTATGAGTTACAGAATAATGGTATAAGTATAGATACAAATATTTTAAATGTAGATGAGATGGTGAATGCGATATGTCAATTAAAATAGAAAATCTAGTACATGTTTATATGCCAAAATCTCCTTTTGAAAAAGTGGCTTTAGATAATGTAAATATAGAAATTAATGATAATGAATTTGTTGCTCTTATTGGGCATACTGGATCTGGAAAATCAACATTAATTCAACATATGAATGGATTACTTAAACCAACTTCAGGCAGGATAATTGTTGATGGACAGGATATAACAAAGCCAGGTATTAAGCTTACTGATATAAGAAAAAAAGTAGGGCTAGTTTTTCAATATCCAGAATATCAATTGTTTGAGGAAACTATTGAAAAAGATATTGAGTATGGGCCGAGAAACTTAGGTCTTGAACAAGAAGAAATTACAAGAAGAGTAAAAAGTGCCATGAAGATGGTAGGATTAGATTATGAACTATATAGAAATAAATCTCCTTTTGATTTAAGTGGTGGACAAAAAAGAAGAGTAGCTATAGCTGGTGTAATTGCTATGGAGCCTAAGATTCTTATATTAGATGAACCTACAGCAGGTTTAGATCCAAAAGGAAGAGATGATATTTTAGAGCAAATAAAGAAGCTACATGATGAATATAAAATGACAATTATATTAGTTAGTCATAGCATGGAAGATGTAGGGAAGCTTGCAGGACGAATAATAGTTATGAATAATGGTAAAGTTGCTTTAGAGGGGACACCAGCGAAAGTTTTTAAAGAGGTGGATACATTAGAGGGAATAGGCCTTGCAGTACCACAAGTAACTTATCTTATGAGAGCTCTAAAAGAAAAGGGATTTAATGTATCAGATGAAGTTTATACTATTAATCAAGGAAAAGAAGAGCTATTAAGAATTTTAAAGAAAGATAAAAATTAGGGTGATAAAAAATGATAAAAGATATAACTATAGGTCAATATATACCAGGCGATACCTTTGTTCATAAATTAGATCCTAGAACAAAAATAATACTATCTATTTTATTTATTGTCTCTCTATTTGTAGTTGATAAATACATAGGATATATATTAATAATAGGATTCTTAGCATTAACAGTTTATGTGGCCAAATTGCCACCTAAGTATTTATATAAGGGATTGAAGCCTGTATTTTTCCTTATAATTTTTACAGCTGTTTTAAATATATTTATGATTAAAGGAACGGCAGATACGTTGATATTTGAGTTAGGCTTTATAAAGATATATAGTGAAGGCCTTAAAACAGCTGGATTTATGGCATTGAGACTTATCTTACTAATAATGGGAACATCAGTATTAACGTTGACAACATCACCAATTGAGCTAACAGATGGGATTGAAAGATTACTTAGACCAATTGGAAAAGAGATGGCTCATGAACTAGCTATGATGATGACAATAGCTTTAAGATTTATCCCAACTTTAATGGATGAAACAGATAAGATAATGATGGCGCAAAAAGCAAGAGGTGCTGATTTTGAAACAGGTGGATTAATTCAAAAAGCAAAAAGTCTAATACCCTTATTAGTTCCTTTATTTATAAGCTCATTTAGAAGAGCAGATGAACTTGCTATGGCAATGGAATCTAGAGCCTATAGAGGTGGAGCAGGAAGAACTAGAATGAAGGAATTAAAATTTTCTAATAAAGATGTTATAGCATTTTCTATATTTTCTATATTGTTGATAGGAAGTTTTGTAGTAAGATTTGCTTTATAATAACTTGATAAAGGTGATGCAATATGAGGAATATTAAACTTACTATAGAATATGATGGAACAAATTATTTAGGTTGGCAAAGACAGAAAGTAGGAAATACTCTACAAGGAACGTTAGAAGAGGCAATAGAGGTTCTAACTAATGAGACAGTAGAAACTATAGGAAGCTCTAGAACAGATGCTGGTGTTCATGCTAAAGGGTTTGTTGCTAACTTTAAAACTAGTAGTAAAATACCAGCAGACAAATATAGGGAAGCTATTAATCATAAGTTACCTGATGATATTGTTATATTAAAATCTGAAGAAGTAGATGAAGAATTTCATGCAAGATACAATGCTATGGGGAAAACCTACTCGTATTCTATATTAAACAGAGAGGTACCATCAGCAATAAATAGAAACTATGTTTACCATGTAAAACGTAGATTAGATATAGAAGCTATGAGAGAATCCTGTAAGTATTTTATAGGTACTCATGATTTTGCATCTTTTAAATCCAGTGGGAGTTCAGTTAAGACAACAGTAAGAACAATATCTGAATTATATTTAGAAGAACAAGAGGATATAATCAAAATATATGTAACAGGTGATGGCTTTTTATATAATATGGTTAGAATAATAGTAGGCACATTAATTATGGTAGGATTTAATAAAATTAGGCCTAATGAAATAGAAAATATTATAAAAGAAAAAGATAGAGAAAAAGCTGGAATATGCGTGCCCGCAAAGGGATTAGTTCTAGAAAGAGTATATTATTAAAAATTAATAAATTAATTGAAATAATGAAGCAAAATATATTGACACACCCGTAAGCGTGTATTATAATTAGTTTGTTTGTTAGAATTATTTATGTATATAAGATCCACTAGCCCCGGGTCTTGACATAAAAGCAGTACTTAAAAATAAGTAAAGCACAAATGTAAGTTCAGGGAGGGAAAAACATGAAATCATACATCGCTAAGGCGCAAGAAGTTGAAAGAAAATGGTATGTTGTTGATGCTGCTGGTAAGCCACTAGGAAGAGTTGCTAGCCAAGTTGCTTCAATTTTAAGAGGAAAAAATAAGCCAACATTTACACCAAATGTTGACTGCGGAGATTTCGTTATCGTAATCAATGCTGAAAAAGTTGTTTTAACTGGTAAGAAGTTAGATCAAAAATTAATGAGAAAGCATAGCTTATATCCAGGTGGATTAAAGGAAACTCCATACAGAGAAGTATTAGCTAAGAAACCTGAATTCGCTTTCGAAGAAGCTGTAAGAAGAATGCTTCCAACAGGTGTTTTAGGAAGAAAAATGCTTAAGAAGCTAAAAGTATACAGAGGTGCTGAGCACGGACATGATGCTCAAAAACCAGAAGTACTTGAATTAAAGTACTAATACAGGCTCGGGAGGAGGAATAGAAAAATGGCAAAAGTTCAATACATGGGAACTGGAAGAAGAAAAAAATCAATAGCAAGAGTTAGACTTGTACCTGGAAATGGTAAGGTTGTTATAAATAACAGAGAAATCGAAAATTATTTCGGATTAGAAACTTTAAGAATGATCGTTAATCAACCATTAGTTTTAACTGCAACTAAAGACAGATTCGACGTTTTAGTTAACGTTCACGGTGGTGGATTCACAGGTCAAGCTGGAGCAATAAGACACGGAATAACTAGAGCTTTAATTAAAGCTGACGAAAACTTAAAGTCAGAATTAAAGAAGGCTGGATTTGTAACTAGAGACCCAAGAATGAAAGAAAGAAAGAAATACGGTCTTAAGAAAGCAAGAAGAGCTCCACAATTCTCAAAGAGATAATATTTGGATGTTCAAAATCCTACAAACTTTATGTTTGTGGGATTTATTTTTTT
>JAEZAL010000306.1 GCA_023427705.1 Bacillota bacterium
ATTTAATTCCAATTTTAACTATCGATGTATGGGAACATGCTTATTATTTAAAATATAAGAATTTAAGAGCAGATTATGCGAAAAATATATGGAATGTTATTGATTGGGAAAAGGTTGAAGGACTTTACGAGGATTGTCATAATATTTAATATAATAATAGGGAAAGAAGTGGAGCTACATAGAAATGGGTTCAGTTTCTAGATAACAAAACCACTAATTAAGTTAAGATATCAACTAAAATCACATGTATAATCAGATACTGATTAACATGTGATTTTTCATATGTAAATGGCTTAAATAATATATTACTTATAAATTATAATTATTTTTTCAAGAAAGATATACATTTATATTTTTATGGTATTATATTCCAAATAAATATATAATAAAAATATATATTATTAGGGAATTGTATATTATTATGAAAAGGTATTGGGATGTGATTATAATAAATAAAAAGATAAGTAAAAAAAATAATTATATTTTGGGAATACAAATATTTTCACTTCTAATAATGAATATATTTTTATGGTTGATATTAGATGAATTTACTGATAGTAAAATTAAATTTACTTTAATAGGTTTATGTATATTTACTACTACAATTCTTGGAATAATTAGTATAATAGTAGCTTTTAAAAATTAAAAAAACACATAAACTAAGGAATAATTTTAATCTATTACGAATTAATTAACTTATAGGAAGTTAGTGATTATATTATAATGCGAGTTAGTTTTTTAATAAATTACTATATAAAGATCAATTTGAAAGTGAGAAGTTGTATTGATGAAAAAAATTATTATTGGAGCAGGAAATACTTCTTATGAAGGATGGATAGCAACACAAGAAGATGAGCTAGACCTATTAAATATTGATGATTATTATAAATTATTTGAGCAAGAAGAATCTATTAATGCTTTTTTGGCTGAGCATGTGTTTGAGCATTTAAGTTATGATGATGGAGTAAAAGCATGCAAGAATTTATATAAGTTCTTAAAAAAAGGTGGCTATGTTCGAGTTGCAGTGCCAGATGTTAACTTTGATAATGAATGGTATAGGAATATGTGTAACCCAGGTGGACCAGGGAATATAGACCACCCTGCATATACTCATAAAGTCTTTTACGATTATAAGGATTTAATAAATGTTTTTGAAGAAGCAGGATTTACAATAGATTTACTTGAATATTGTGATGAAAATGGAAGATTTCATTTTAATTACTGGAATCCTGAACTAGGTTTGATTGGAAGGTCTTTAAGATTTGATACTAGAAATAATAGTGGGAATTTAGGTATGGTATCAATTATTATTGATGCATATAAGAAATAGGGAAATTCTAATTTGACGATTATATTTTGAAAAACAATAATTAATCTATTATGAATTAGTAGTGTATCGAACAATTCTATAAAAAGTAATTTTGTATAAGTTATTATATAAAACTTTATATAATAGCTAATAGGGAGATTTGGAATGAAACAAATAGGGAAATTACAAGTTGGTGATACAATTGGTATTTTTTCACCATCATCACCAATAACATATTCATGTCCAAAAAGATTTAAAAGGGCAAAAAAATATTTGCAAGAAAAAGGCTTTAATATAATTGAAGGAAATCTTACAGGAAAGCATGATTTTTATAGGTCTGGAAGTATAAAAGAAAGAGCAGAAGAGTTGAACGAATTGATTAGAAATCCAGATATTAAATGTATTATGTCTACAATTGGAGGAATGAATTCAAATTCTATTCTTCCATATATAGACTATGAGGCATTTAAAAGAAATCCTAAAATTATAATAGGGTATTCAGATGTTACAGCTATATTACTTGCAATATATTCACAAACAGGAATTAATACATTTTATGGACCAGCATTAGTTGCGTCATTTGGTGAGCTACCTCCATTTGTAGATTATACTTATGAGTATTTTAAAGAAATTATCATAGATGATATAACATTTCCTTATATTTTTCAAATGCCTAAATATTGGACAGATGAATATATAAATTGGATTACTCAAGATAGGGCAAAAGAATTTAGAAAGAATACTTGGATAACTGTTTGTAATGGTGGTGTATCTGGTAGAGTGATTGGTGGAAATTTAAATACCATAGGAGGATTATGGGGGAGTAAATATATGCCTGAAATAAAAAATGGAGATATACTATTTATAGAAGATTCGCTAAAAGATATTTCTACTATTGAAAGAAGTTTCTCTTTGTTAAAGATAAATGGAGTATTTGACAAGATTTCTGGAATTATACTTGGTAAACATGAGTTATTTGATGATTTAAAAACAGGTAAAAAACCTTATGAAGTTCTATTAGAAGTCTTAGGAGATAAAAAGATACCATTTATTGCGGATTTTGATTGTTGTCATACTCATCCGATGTTTACATTACCTATAGGGTGTAAAATTGAACTTAATGCTACTGAAAAGAAAATATCAATAATAGGATAATTGAATTAATAAAGTACTTTTTAAAAATTTATTATTCTAGTTTACTATTAGATTTTTACAAACAATTTTAAATTATTACTAATTAAAAGAGGCTAAATTTACTTATCTATTTTTATACTTCTCATTATAAAATTTAAAATATCAAAATAAGTATAAAGCAGAACTTAAAATAATTCTATTAATATTCTTATAAAAGTTTTAATGAATCTTTAAGATAGAAATTAATTGTTTATAAAATAACTATAGTAGTAAATTTATAAGCAATACAATAAAATTAGAGGGGTATATAAATTGGGAAATTTAAAGTCTTTAATTGATAAAGATAAAAGTAATTTACAAAGAAGTAGAGTGATTTATTTCTTTTTGACATTAATTATAATATGTTTAGGATTAGCATCAAGAAAACATATTAATTATTTACCTAGTTTTTTAGGAAAGTATTCAGGAGATACCCTATGGGCAACAATGGTTTATTTAGGATTAGCTTTTTTGCTTAATTGGTTATCTATAAGAAAAATTACGATATTATCCTTAATATGTTCTTATGGAATAGAAATTTCACAACTATATCAAGGAGAATGGATTAATAAAATTAGGAACACCTTGATAGGATCATTAATATTAGGGCATGGATTTTTATTTTCTGATTTAATATGTTATACCGTTGGAATATTTATAGGGATATTAATAGATAAATATATTATTAAAATAATATTAATTAAGGAGAAGAAATATGATAAATTTTGCGCATAGGGGTGCAAGCTCAGACTATCCTGAAAATACAATACTTGCTTTAAAAGAAGGAATAAAATCAGGAGCAAGTGGG
>JAEZAL010000187.1 GCA_023427705.1 Bacillota bacterium
AGGTATCTCCAATTTTAAATGATGATGATAAAAGGGAATTAGGAATATATTTATCTTTTAAAAATCCAGATATAAATAATAAATCAAAATTAGAAGAAGTATATAGTGAAAATATAGATAAGTTACATGGAATAAGCAATAAGGACGTTGATATAGAAGAAATTCTTACAATTATAGATAAGAGTGCAAATATATTAGATAGAGATAAATTGAAAAATGATTTAAATTATTATTTTAATAAAGGCAATTTATCGAAGACAATTGATTTAAGTAGATATATTTCAGAAAAAAATATTCAATTAAACTTAGTAGCAGATAACTGGGAAGAGGCTATCAGACTTAGTGCAATTCCGTTATTAAAAAATAATGATATAACAGAAGCATATATTGATGCAATGATAGATAATGTTAAAAATCTAGGTCCATATATTGTAGTAGATGAAGGAATAGCAATACCTCATGCTAGGGCAGATAATTACGTAAAGAACTTTGGAATTACTATTAATACCTTTAAGAATCCTATTACAATAGGTAGACATAATAATATAAGAATATTTATAACTATAGCAAGTGTAAATAATGAAAATCATATTGAACTTATAACTCAAATAATGAAGCTTATTGAAGACGAAAGCTTTATGGATATATTAAATAAAGATAATATAAATGAAAAAGAAGTATTAAGTTTAATTAGGAAATAAAATTATTGAAGAGTCTTAGAAAATTAATTTTTTTCTAAGACTTTTTTATATGAAACAATTAGTAATTTATCATAGAAATAAAATTCAAAATGTAATAAGATATATTTTCCCAAATTAAGAGGTATATAGTAACTTGTAACTCCTAATAATCCAATGAATATAATAATTAGAGTAGATGTAGAGAGAAATGTCACACTTATAGATTTAAATAAATATAATAAACCTATTAACTTAAATAAGTAGCAGGTTTAGAGGAGGGAAATAACTTATGAGTATACCTAAAATAATACATTACTGTTGGTTTGGTGGTAAAAAGAAACCTGAATTAGTTGAAAAGTGTATTTCTTCATGGAAGATTCATTTAAAGGATTATGAATTTATGGAATGGAATGAAGATAACTTTAATATAAATGGCTTTGAATTTACTAAGAAAGCTTATGAAGATAAAAAGTGGGCATTTGTATCAGATTATTGCAGGCTATGGGCACTTTATAGATATTGTTGAATATATTTAGATACAGATATGGAGTTAATAAAACCCTTAGATAATGTACTATATCATTCTTCATTTGGTGGATTAGAGGATTACTTTATTGGTTTTGGAATTTGGGGTTGTAGTAAATATGATAAATTTATTTCTGAAGTATTAAAGTATTATAATAACTTAAATTATGATGATTATAAGGATAGATCAGATGAACTAGTAATTCAAATTCATCTTACTTTAATTGCTAAGTATCTTGGATATAAGGATAGCCGTAACAAGGTTTCATATTTTTATAATGAGGTAGCTATTTATCCAAAGGAATATTTTTATCCTAAAAAACATCTATGGAAAGAAACATTAATTACAGAAAATACTTATACTGTCCATCATTATGAAGGAAGCTGGAGAAAACCGAATCAGATATTAAGATCTAAGTTTAAAAAAGGAATATTTAAGTTTATTAGAGGGTTTAAGTAGGAAAATTTTCTTGAAAGAGTAAGAAATTTTGAAGTATATGAATATATATTTAATATAATTCGTGAAAGAGTAAATTTTATAGAAGGGGAAGTTTAGTTTGAATATTTTATATATTAATTGTTCAGCTCATATAGCTGGCGATACTAAATGTATTTTAAAGCTTTGTAAAGAGATTAATAATAAAAATAAACTAATATTAGCTAGCTCTGGTGGGAAATTACTACCTAATTTTCTGAAGCTAGGAGTTAAGCACTATGAGATAAAAAACGTAAACTTAAATAACATTTTTAGTATAATGTATAATATTGTTAAGATAATAAAAATAATTAGGAAAGAAAATATACATTTAATTCATAGTCATCATAGGACAACTACATTTATTTCTAAGATTGCTTCACTTTTTACAGGGGTAAGAATTATACACACCCAACATATTTGCATAGAAGATAAATATTTCTTTACTAGATTAGCGCTTAAAAATATTGATATTATTTCTGTTAGCAATTCTGCAAAGAAGGTATTGGTTAATAAATGTAGGTTAGATAAAAAAAGAATAACAACAATATATAATACTGTAGATATAAAGGAAGAAAATAAAAGTGTAGATAATGCCTTAGTTGAAAGTAAGAAAAGCTTTTTTACTATAGCACAAATAAGTAGAGTAGTTGATTATAAGGGAGTATATGACTTTGTTAATATAGCAAAGGAAGTTAATGAAAAAAATAAAAATATAAGATTTTTCTTAATTGGAGAAGGTGAAGAATTAGAAAACTTAAGAAGTTATATTAAAGAAAATAATTTAGAAGAGGTTGTATATCTCCTTGGAGAGAAAAGTAATGTAATAGATCATTTAAAATATATAGATTTAGTTTTATTATGCTCTCATATAGAAGGGCTTCCATTAGTTCCTTTAGAGGCTTTTTCTCAAAGAGTTCCAGTAATTGCAACTAATATACCAGGAACTAATGAAGAAATAATTAATGGAGTAAATGGATATTTAGTTCCTCTAAAAGATATTAAGACCTTTAGCAAAAGAATAAATGAACTTTATGAAGATAGTGAATTATATAAATCCTTGAAAAAAGGTGCATATAGAACCTTTGCTATAAATTTTACTTCAGAAAAATATATTTTATCTCACTTAAAGTTCTATAGGAAAGTTTTAAAGAAATAGACAAGTATATATATCAATTCACATATAAAAGAAAATAATAAATTTTCAAAAACTGTATCAAATGAAATGTGATACAGTTTTTTTGTAGGGGACAAGGAGAAAGCTATAGGGACAATAGATGTCTTTATTAATATGATTAGAAATACTATAAGTGAAAGGGATGAATTTATTACTATAGAACAGAAAATAGAAATTTAAAGAATTATGTTTTGATTAATAATATAAGATATGTAGATAGAATAAAGATTTAAATATATGATAATGGCGTAGGAATAGATGATGAAAAGATAGATTAGGTAAGAGAAAATTATAAGCTGAAAGGAGCTGATAAAACAGCTCCTTAAATATATTAAATTCCTAAAGCATCCTTAACAGCTTGGTTCATGTTCCATGATAACCAAGAATTTGTATTATAATAAGAATTACTAGTAGAAGTTCTAAATCCTGCTTGCATTTTATTAGATAAACAAATAAAGATATAATCATTATCTGGATCTACAAATACTGTTGTACCAGTAAAACCATCATGTCCATAAACTGCTTCTGTTGCCGTTGCTCCCATCCAGCTTTGATCTAACTTAAAACCATATCCAAATTCTTCAGATAAACTACCATTGTGAGCTTCAGCGTAACTAGTATGTTTAGTAGTAAATAATTCAACAGTTTCTTCGCTATATAAACGAACACCATTATATTCACCACCATTTAGCATTGTTTGTAAAAGAATTGCTAAATCTTTAGCAGTAGAGAATAAACCTGCATGACCTGCAACGCCTTGTCCACCCATAGCAGCATTTCCATCATTAACTTCTCCGATTAATGTATAGTTTCTCCATCCATCAAAAGCAGCAAAAGCATCAGCATCATCAGTACAATCATATCCTACACCAGGGTAATTTATTTCATCAACCATTCTATATTCATAAGGATTACCTAGTGAAGTTGCAGCAATTTGATCTTTAGTAAATCCATTTTCTAATGGATTATATGTAGTAGATGTCATTCCTAAAGGACCATATATATTTTCTTTAGCAAATACATCCATATCTTGTCCTGATACTGATTCAACAATAAATCCTAAAGCCATAAAGCTAAAATCAGAATATTTAGGTTCAGATCCATCAGTCTTAAATGTATCAACTAGTTCTAAATTATTGATATATTCTAATTGCTCTTCTTTAGTATCGCAATATAAGAATGTAGCTTCCCATTGAGGTAAACCACTAGAGTGAGTTAATAATTGGGCAATAGTAATTTCACCTTTTCCATTTTTCTCGAATCCAGGTAAGTAATCTTTTACATAGTCATCAACACTAATTAAGCCTCTATCAACTAAAATCATAATTGATTGAGTAGTAGCCATAACTTTTGTTACAGAAGCTAAATCAAATAATGTATCAGTAGTCATTTCACGAGGATTTTCAGTTTTGCTATAAACTGGATTAGCATAAGTACTACCTTCTGCTTCATAATCAGCATCAAAATAATGAGCATAGCCATAAGATTTTTCTAAGATGATTTCACCATCTTTAACAGCTAGTGCAACAGCTCCCCAACCATCATTTCCATTATCATATCCAGCTGTATCAATTGTTTCATTCCATACTTTATCTACGTTTTCTTCCATATCTGTAGAAGTTTTATAAGAATCATTATAAGATAAATGCATATCATAATCAGTAGATTTTAATACTGATTGAGAGCATCCACATAGTAAAGATGCTGATAATATAAGTGATAATATTTTTTTCATTTCCTTTGTATACCTCCGTATATTGTTATCTAATAAATATACAGAAAATTGTATTTTGATAATTTTTATTATTGAATAAATTGAATGATTTGTCAATAGAAAATTTTAAAATCATTTAATTTTATAAAAATTTTCAGAATAAAAAAATTTTTTATTGTAAACGATTGACAAAGGAAAATGTAGCATGATATAAATAATATACAGAAAATTGTATTTTGAGAAATTAAGGTTAGAAAAAAATATTTTTTAAATTATAATTATGAAAGAATGGTGTAGAATCAATGAATAAAATATATAGTATATTAGGGAGTGGGATGATAGCATTTACTTTATTAACTAATACGGTATCTGCTACATCAGGTTTAAATTCTTCAGAAACTACTTTAATAGAACACTTAAGTAATTTTTCATATAAATATAATGGGAAATTATTCAACTTAGAAGAAGATCTTTTAACTAAAGTTAAAAATTATTTAATTAAAGATAATGTAGAATTAAATGATGATCAAGTTAATGAAGTTACTAAATTAGTAGATGAAGCACTAGTTAATTTAATTAAAAATAATGCTTTGAACGGAAGTCATTTAACTAATGAGCAAGCAAAAAGTTTTATAAATGACTATATTATTCCTATTGCTAATATATTAAATTTGGAAGTCAGTTATGATGAAGATAATTTGAATATAACAATTAAAGATGAAAATGGACAAATTATTTATAGTGATAGTACTATAGAAGATGATACGCAATCAGGTGGCAATGATGGTACAGAATCAGGTGGCAATGATGGTACAGAATCAGGTGGTAATGATGGTACAGAATCAGGTGGCAATGATGATACACAATCAGGTGGCAATGATGATACACAATCAGGTAGCAATGATGATACACAATCAGGTGGCAATGATGATACAGTAACTGATAACAACAATGAAACATTACCACAAACAGGAGATTCTGTATCTAGTACAGTAATTTCTATGTTGAGCTCATTGATGGTTGTAGGTGGTTTATTATTAAATAAGAAAAAGATAAAATAATAGTTCTAGCTTATAGTAAAATACTTTATATATTTTACTATGAAATTTTTGTTTCAAAATTAAAGAATATTTAAAAAATCTTATAGGATATATTTCCAGCGAAAATCCCATGTGGATTTTCTGCTGGGACAATAAAAATGAAAAATTTTCTAAAAACTATTGCTAAGATATTGATAAGATGTTAATATTAATATACAAAATATTGTATATTAATTAGGGAGTGATAAAATGAATGTTCAAAGTAAGCTTATGCAGAAACTTGGAATTGCAATTACTTCTTTAGCAGTAGAATTTTTACCTTTAAATAAAGGTGATAGAATAAAGACTGTTGCAGATCTTGCTGAAAGATATGATACAGCTAGGGGAACTATTCAATCTGCAATAAAGTTTTTAAAAGAAGAAAATGCTGTAATATTAGAATCTAGGGGACATCTTGGAACATATATAAAGGAAATAGACTATATAAAACTATTAGATTTAACAGGTATAAAATCATTAGTGGGAGTAATGCCATTACCTTATTCGAAGAGGTATGAAGGCCTAGCAACAGGACTTTATAAATGTTTAAATGACAGTGGAGTAAATACTAATCTTGCTTTTATGAGAGGCTCTAATCATAGATTAAAAGCTTTAGAAGATGGAAGGTATGATTTTGCAGTAACTTCAAGATTAACAGCAGATTATTATTTAGAAAACAATAAAAATATTGAAATAGTCAAAGTTTTTGGTGATTTTAGCTATGTTAATGAGCATATTATAGTAGTAGCAAAGGATTTTAATGGAGAGTTTACTAATGGCACAAGAGTTGGTATAGATACTTCTTCAATAGATCAATTTATGTTAACTAAAACTTATTTTAAAGATTTAGATGTACAATATGTTACATTAAACTACAGTCAGTTCATTACTGCAATTAAGGAGAACGAGATTGATGTAGCTATCTGGAATTTAGATGATATCCAAGATAGGCAAGATGATATTAAATTTCTACCTCTAAAAAGGGAAAGTAATAACATTAAAGATACAGAAGCTGTAATAATAGCAAGTAAGGAAAATTCCATTGTTAAAGTACTTTTCTCTAGAGTACTAAATGTAGAAAATGTAAAGAAATATCAAAGATTAGTTATGGAAAAGAAGATAATGCCTCAATATTAAGAGGTATTTATAATATAAAAATACAAAAAAATGTATATTGGAGGTCTATTATGGAACTAATTACTAGGTTAAATATTTTAAAGGATTCAGGAATGTTATCAGAAGGTAACTATAATAAGGTACTAAAGGTTATAGATTATTTTGATAAGGTAAGAAATATAAAACTTGTTGAAGAAAATGCTTCAATGTTTATTACTCATTTATGTTCAGCTTTAGGAAGAATAGATAATAATGAAATTTTAAATGAACTTGATGAAGAAATACTCGAATCTCTTAAATTAGAGGATACATATAATGAGTCTATGCATCTTGTAAAGGATTTAAAAGATGTTATAGGTGAAATTCCAAAAGAAGAAATGAATTTCCTAGTAATGCATGTATGTACACTATTAGCCCAAGCCTAAAATTAATCAAATTTATAATACATAAATAATTTAAATATGGAGGAATTAAAATGAAAAGAATAGTTATTGGTGGTCAAATAGACAAGCAAAAAGTTGCCGATATTACAGCTAAAATTGCAGGTGATAGAGCAAGTATAGAAATTAAGAGTGATATCGAAGCAGCTATGGCTATTAAGACTGGAAGTGCAGATTATTACTTAGGAGCTTGCAATACTGGTGGCGGTGGTGCCTTAGCTATGGCAATAGCATTACTTGGAATGGGCAATTGCGCAACAGTATCAATGCCTGGCCATATAAAAACTGAATCAGAAATTAAGTCTGAAGCAGAAGCAGGAAAAAAAGCCTTTGGATTTACAGCACAACATGCTGAAGAAGTTATTCCAGTAATTCTTAAATATATTCTTTAGAATTAAAAATTAGATAAAAAAGTATTTGACGAAAGATAAAATTATATAAAGTGGTATAAAAATTGTTATTTATTAAATTTAAATAAAAAATATAAAATTTTGGGAGGAATTATAAATGCAATATCTTCAATATGTAGTAATAGCACTTTTAGGTGCACTAGCAGCAATTTTATCAAATACAGGAGTAGCTGTTTTCAATGATGGTTTTAGACCAATTGTTCCTGAATATTTAGATGGAAAAATGGATAAAAAGGCTTTAGCGGCAACATCATTTGCAATTAGTTTTGGATTAGTTATTGGTTTTGGGATTCCAGTTTCAATAGCAGCGTCAATCATTTTAATTCACAGTATATTATTAGGTACAGATATTATTGGATCTTTCTGTCCAAGTGGTAAAAAAGGTATTATTGCTTCAGGAGTAGTAGGAGCTATTTATGGAGTTGGTCTAGTTTATGGATTACAAATTATAGTTGATTTATTTGGAATGTTACCAATTAATTTCTTAGATGCTTTAGGCAGCGTTGGAACTCCAATCACAGTTGCTTTTGCAGTATTCCCAGCTTTAGTTGTTGCATATCAATTTGGAACTAAAAAAGGTTTATTAACAGGTATAGTTGCTTTAATAGTTAGACAAATAGTAGTTATATATGGAAAATTCACTTTGAGTAGTGGAGCAACTATTACATTAGATAAAGAAGGTATGGCTTTACTTGCTGGTATGATAATTATGATTATATTTGCAGTACAAGAAAAACCAGATCCAAATGCACCAAAGATTGATTTAGCAGCAATTTTTGAAGAGAGAGTTAAGAGAATTAAAAAGAACTTACCTATATTAGCTTTAATGGGAGGATTAATTTCAGCAGCAACTAGTCTTAGTTTATTAGCAGGAGACCCAATAAGTTTAAATCTTTTAGCAGAAGGAAAGAATACTGAAGCTGCTATGACAGCTTTTGCAAGAGGTATAGGATTTATTCCGCTAGTAGCTACAACAGCTATTTCTACTGGGGTTTATGCACCAGCAGGTATGACATTTGTATTTGTAGTTGGACTTTTAATAGGAAACCCAATATTAGCATTTATAGCTGGGGCTGCAGTTATGGCTATAGAAATATTCTTCTTAGATGGACTAGCTAAATTAATGGACAAGTTCCCAGGAGTTAGAAAGTGTGGAGATAACATAAGAACAGCTATGAGTAAAGTTCTAGAAGTTGCTTTATTAATAGGTGGTATGATGGCTGCACAAACTATGGCACCAGGATTTGGATTATTTGTAGTAATTGGATTATACGTATTAAACAAGACTTCAAAGAAGCCAATAGTAGATATGGCAGTAGGTCCAGTTGGAGCAATTGCAGTAGGAATTTTAATAAATATTCTATATTTAGTTGGACTATTTGTAGTAGCTTAGAAAAATGTAGAATGAAGAATGAAAAATGTAAAATTAAAGAAGAAACTCCTTAGGGAGTTTCTGAAATAAACAAATTTTTAGTAATTTGTTTCAAATTACATCAATAATTCTACATTCTACATTTTACATTTTACATTCATAAAAGGGGGGTTTTAGATGGAGAAGGAAATAGTATATGCTCATGAGCATATAACAATAGATTTATCTGGTATAAAGAAAGACAAAGATTGTTTTTTAAATAATAAAACTCAAACTATTGAAGAGTTTAAAGAGTTAAAGAATAAGGGGGTTTCTACTATTATAGATGTTACTAATAGAGGAATGGGTAGAAATACAGAATATGTATCAGAAGTTATAAGAGAAACTGGGCTCAATATTCTTCAGGCAACTGGATATTATAAGGAGCCTTTTTTACCTGAAGAGGTTTATAGAATTAATGAAAAAGAAATGGCAAGGATTTTAGTTGATGAAATTGTAAATGGAATTGATGGAAGATCTACAAAGGCTGCTGTTATAGGTGAGATTGGAACTAGCTTAAATAAAATTGAAGATATGGAACTTAAGGTTTTTGAAGCTGCTTCAAGAGCTCATATTGAAACTGGAAAACCTATAATTACTCATACGACTTTAGGAAAGTTAGGTCTTGAACA
The DNA here is from genome assembly GCA_023427705.1 of Bacillota bacterium. GTDB lineage: Bacteria > Bacillota > Clostridia > Clostridiales > Clostridiaceae > Clostridium. The sequence continues at coordinate 9,660 of JAEZAL010000187.1, forward strand.
AATTGAAATATTTAAAAAGTTTAATGTGGATTTATCTAAAGTAACTTTAAGTCATATTGATTTAAGTGGTGACTTAGAATATATGTTTAGATTATTAGATACAGGTGTTAATATCGCTTTTGATACAATAGGGAAAAATAATTATCAACCAGATGAAGATAGAGCAAACTGGCTAAAGGAACTTTGTGATAGAGGATATAGCAATCAAATAGTATTGTCTATGGATATTACAAGAAAATCTCATTTTAAAGAAAATGGAGGACTTGGATATAGCTATTTAATAGATAGTTTCTTACCAAGATTATATGAAAAAGAAATCTATAACAAGCATATACAAAATATGTTAGTTAATAATATAAAAAATATTTATGGCCTTAAATAGGAGGATATTTATGAAAACTTACCCATTACATTCGATAAGTTTAGAGGAAGCAAAGAAATTACAGTTTAAAATAATAGATACTGTAACAAAGCATTTTGATGGTAGAGAAGTATTATCTCTAGGTGATTTAGGAGTAGTAAAGGGATTAAACAAGCCTACATATACTAAGATGGTAGAAAGTGTTTTTGCAGAAGTATTTGATGCAGAATCTGCAATATTAGTAAGAGGAGCAGGAACAGGAGCTATAAGATGGGGTCTTATTAGTTTTATGAAAAGTGGAGATACAATTTTAGTACATGATGCGCCAATTTATCCTACTTCAAAAGTTACTATTGAAACCATGGGATTAAATATTGTTACTGCTAATTTTAATGATTTGGAAGATGTAAAAAATATCATTTCTAAACATCCAGAAATTAAAGGTGCTTTAGTTCAAAATACTAGGCAGAAAATAGATGATTGTTATGATTTAGAAGAAGTAATAACAACTATAAAAGAAGAAAATTCAAATATAAAAATAGTTACTGATGATAACTATGCAGCTTTAAAAGTTAAGAAGATAGGTAATCAATGTGGAGCTGATCTTGGAAGTTTTTCTTGCTTTAAAGTTTTAGGACCAGAAGGTGTTGGTGTATTAATAGGTGAGAAGGAATTAATAGATAAGGTTTATTCATTAAATTATTCAGGGGGAAGCCAAGTGCAAGGGCATGAGGCTATGGAAGCATTAAGAGGATTAGTATATGCTCCTGTTTCTTTAGCCATTCAATCTGAAGTTAATGAAGAGTTAGTAATGAGATTAAAGAACGGAGAAATTCCAGAAGTTAAAGATGCATTCTTAGCAAATGCTCAATCTAAGGTGCTTTTAGTAGAATTTAATGAAGAAATTGCAGAAGAAATTTTAGAATTAACTACTAAGTTTGGAGCAGCATCTCATCCAGTAGGTTCTGAATCAATATATGAATTTGTTCCAATGATGTATAGAGTTTCTGGAACATTTAGAGCAGCTGATCCAACTCTTGAAAAGAGAATGATTAGAATCAATCCGATGAGAAGTGGAGCAGATACTATAATAAGAATTTTAAAGACTGCAATAGAGGAAGTAAGAAAAGATAAGTAAGGAGGTGCAAGAGTGTTTCTTGAAAAAACTGTAGAAAGAAATAAAGAATTAGTTCAAGCTGCATTTAATCTCCATAGGGAAGGAGTAATCTTACCAGATACTTATGTTATAGATTTAGATACTTTAATAGAAAATGCAAGGAAGATAAAAGAAGAGGCTGATAAGTATGGAATTAAGCTTTATTTTATGACTAAGCAGATTGGAAGAAATCCTATTATAGCTAGAGAGTTTATGAAGCTTGGATATGAAGGTGCTGTAGTAGTAGATTTCAAAGAAGCTGAAGTTATGATTAATAATAATATTAACATTGGACATGTTGGTCACTTAGTTCAAGTCCCTAAGGCTTTAATTGAAAAGGTAGTTAAATCTAAACCTGAATATATTACAGTTTACACTATAGAGAAGGCTAAAGAAATTAATGAAGCTTGTGAAAAGTTTGGTCTTAAACAAAATATTATGCTTAGAGTATTAGGGGAAAATGATAACCTATATTCTGGTCAATATGGTGGATTTAAACTAGAGGAGCTTAAGGAAATTGGAAAAGAATTAATTAAGCTTAAGAATCTTAATATAGCAGGAGTAACATCATTCCCATGTTTCTTATATGATACAGAAAGTAATGAAATTAAGAGAACAAATAATATTGATACTATTAAGGAAGCAAAAGTAATTCTTGAAAGAGAATTTAATATAAATATAGAACAGCTGAATATGCCATCAGCAACTTGTGTAAACTCTATAAAGAAAATATATGAAGAGGGTGGGACTCATGGAGAGCCAGGACATGGTTTAACAGGAAGTACACCATATCATAAATATAATAATGGTGTAGAGCTTCCAGCTATGATTTATGTAAGTGAAGTATCACATAACTTATTAGATAAAGGGTATTGTTATGGTGGAGGTCACTATAGAAGATCTAACATGGAAAATGCATTAGTTGGAGAAAGTATAGATAATTCAAAAATTGTTAAGATTACACCTCCAACAGATGAAAGTATCGATTATCACTTTGAGTTGTCAGAAAAATGTAATGTATCAGATACAGTAATAATGGCATTTAGAACTCAAATTTTTGTGACGAGAAGTAATGTGGCTTTAGTTAAGGGAATACAAAAGGGAAAGCCAGAGATTATTGGTGTTTATGACTCACAAGGGCAGTTAGTGAAAAAGTAGGTTAGAAGTATGAGATAAGTAAGAGAGAATAATGAATAGTGAAAAGTTTAAGAAATTTTGCTGTGAAAAATTAGATTAAGTAATACTTCATTATTTAGCTTAACAATTAAATTATTAGTTATAGAAAAAGAAATGGATGTTAGAGGATGGCTTATGTTACAACTCTGCTGAAATTTCTTTTTTACTTTAAAGAATTTGATTACAGGAGATACAGAAAAAGAGATTTAAGGAGGTTTTTTTATGAGTAAGTTTATAGTTATAGTTCTTGATGGTTTTGGAATAGGTGAAATGGATGACGTAAGAGATACAAGACCTCAAGATATTAATTCAAATACTTGTATGCATATATTAGAAAGAAGAAGTGATTTAAAGCTACCTAATTTAGAAAGGTTAGGTTTAATAAATATAATAGGTAAAGAAATAAATGGAATGAAGAAAAGTACTAGTGCAACTTATGGCAAATCTAATTTAACGCATTTTGGAGCAGATACTTTCTTTGGGCACCAAGAAATAATGGGAACTAAGCCAAAGATACCTTTTAGAGAGCCTATAAAGAATAAGGTGGATGAAATTTATAAAGCCTTAAAGGAAGCAGGGTATAAAGTAGAATATAAACATGGAAACAAAGAAAAATATATTATTGTAGAAGATGCTCTTACTGTAGCAGATAATATAGAATGTGATTTGGGACAAGCCTTTAATATAACTTCCGCTTTAGAGTTAATTCCTTTTGAAAAGGTATTAGAAATTGGACATATAGTTAGATCTATTGCAACTGTACCAAGAGTAATAACTTTTGGAGGAAAAGGGATAACATTAGAAGATATAATAAATGCAGAAGAAGAAAAAGAAGGAGGCTATATTGGTATAAATGCACCTAAGTCTGGTGTGTATAATACTGGATATGAA
>JAEZAL010000361.1 GCA_023427705.1 Bacillota bacterium
GATGTAAATGAAGAGTTAAGATTAGAAGGACCATTTGGAGATCATACAGGATATTATTCATTAGCTGATGATTATCCAGTTTTCCATGTGACTTGTATAACACATAAGAAAAATCCTGTATACCCAACAACAATAGTAGGTAAACCACCTATGGAGGATTGCTATATGGGTAAAGCAACAGAAAGAATTTTTTTACCATTACTTAAAATGATGAATCCAGAAATAATAGATATAAACTTCCCACTTGAAGGAGTTTTCCATAGTTGTGTAATTATATCAATAGATAAAAAGTATCCAGGCCATGCAAATAAGGTTATGAATTCTGTATGGGGAATGGGTCAAATGATGTACACTAAGATGGTTATAGTTGTAGATAAGGATGTAAACCCTCAAGATGCAGAGGCTGTAGCTTTAAATGTATTTAATAATATGGATGCAAAGAGAGATATAGTAATAGCAGAAGGTCCATTAGATGCCTTAGATCATGCTTCTAATACGCCTTTATATGGTAGTAGAGTTGGTATAGATGCAACTAAAAAATGGACAATGGAACTTCAAGGTAGAGAAAGTCAAAAGGATATAGAAATTACATCTGAAATAAAAGAAAAAGTAGATGAAGTTTGGAAAGAATTTAGAAATAAAGAAGATATAATAGATATAAACTTCCCATTAGAAGGAGTTTTTAATAGTTGTGTAATTATATCAATAGACAAAAAGAATCCAGGTCAGGCAAGAGAGACAATGAAGTCTGTATGGGAAATGGAGCAAAATATCTATACTAAAATGGTAATAATAGTTGATAAAGAAGTAAATCCTAAGAATTTATCTATCGTAGCTTGGAAGGTATTTAATAATATTGGTGCTAAGAGAGATTTCGTAATATCTGATGATGGCAGATTAGGAATAGATGCAACTAGAAAGTTACCAAGTGAAGGGCATACTAGAGAGTGGCCAAAGGATATAGAGATGAGTGATGAAATGAAAGAGTATGTTGACAAAAGGTGGAACGAATATGGAATTAAGCAAAATAAAAAATAAAATTTTAGATTATGGAACCTTGGTAATGTTCTCACATACAATCTTCTCGCTATCATTTGCATTAATATCTATGTTAATAGCAGGAAGTAATAAATTAAATTTTACAACTATATTTTGGATATTAATTGCTTTTTTAAGCGCTAGAACAGGAGCAAATGCTTTAAATAGAGTTATAGATGCAGAGATAGATGCTAGGAATCCTAGAACAGCAACTAGACAGCTACCACAAGGTTTAATGAATAAAAAAGAGATAATAATATTTGTAATAATATGTTTTATAATTATGGTATTTGCAGCATGGAAGCTTAATACTATATGTTTAATACTTTCTCCTATAGCATTATTTTTAATGACTATATATTCATATACTAAAAGATTTACATGGACATGCCATATAGTTCTAGGAATAACTTCAGCAGCAGCTCCAGTAGGAGCTTGGCTAGCTGTTACAGGGAAAATAAATTTACTACCTTTAGTTATGGGAGCTGCTAATACTTTATGGGTAGCTGGTTTTGATATAATATATGGGGCTCAAGATTATGATTTTGATACTACAAATGGTATACATTCAATACCTGCAAGATTTGGAGTGAAAAATGCATTACTTATATCAAGAGTATTCCATGTAATTGCATTAAGTTGCTTATTTTTAGTTGGTTTAGTAGCTAAAGAGTTAGGGATAATATATTATATAGGATTATCAATAATAGCAATATTATTTGTAGTACAACATAAATTAGTTAGCCCAGATAATTTAAAAAATGTTAAAGTCGCATCATATAACGTAAATCAAGTTATAAGTATAGTATTTTTACTTGCTGGAGTTATAGATTGTTTATTATAATATATGGTTCATTAATTAAGACATAGATAAGGAGGTAAACATGAAGAAAATAGTAGTTGGAATTACAGGTGCAAGTGGAAGTATATATGCTAAAAGATTAATAGAAGTATTAGTTAAAGAGGGTATTCAAATAAATGTAGTAGCAACAGAAAAGGGAAGACAAGTATTTGGATTTGAGCTTGGAATTAATTTAAAAACTTGGATCGATGAGTTAAGTTTAACTTATAGTAATATAAAACTTGAAAATAATAATAATATGTTTTCTGGAGTTGCTAGTGGATCTAATAAATATGATGCAGTAATAATTCTACCTTGCTCTATGGGAACCTTAGCTGAAATAAGCTATGGGTTGTCTAAAAATTTATTATGTAGAGCAGCTGATGTAGCTTTAAAGGAAGGAAGAAAACTAATTTTAGTACCAAGGGAAACACCATTAAATACAATACATTTAGAAAATATGTGCAGATTATCTAAAATGGGTGTTGGAATAATTCCAGCTATGCCTGGTTTTTATCATCATCCATCAAGTATTGATGACATAGTAGATTTCCTAATTGGGAAAATATTAGATTATTTAAATATAGAAAATAATTTGTTTAAGAAATGGAAGGACACAAAATATGAAGATTAAAAAATTATTTGCAACATTTATGGCACTGACTATGGTAGGAACAATGGCAGGTTGTGCTAAAACAGAAACAGAAGAAGTAAAAGAAACAAAAAAATTAAGCTTTGGTGCAATGAGTTCAATAGATATTGTACCAATAGTAATTGCTAAGGAAAAAGGATATTTTGAAGAAGAAGGCTTAGAATTAGATTTTCAAACATTTACAGCTGCTAAGGATAGAGATGCTGCACTTCAAGCAGGAGAATTAGATGGAGTAATTGCTGATGAAATTGGTATTTCTATTTATCAAAATTCAGGAATTGATATGAAGATTACAGGACAGACAAATGGTGCTTGGACTTTAGTAGTAGGTAAAGATTCAGGAATTGAAAGTTTGAAAGATTTAAAGGGAAAGAAAATGGCTATATCAGAAAATACTATGATAGATTATTTATCAGATTATATAGCTGAAGAAAATGGATTAAATTCAAGTGATATAGAAAAGGTTGCTATACCAGCAATGCCAGCAAGATTAGAAGCTCTTAGAAATAAACAAGTAGATGCAGCTATACTTCCAGCTCCATTTAATGATATTGCAATAGCTGATGGTGGAAAAGGATTAGCTACTATAGATAATGCAGATATAATGATATCAGCAATAGCTTTCTTACAAGATCAAATAGATAACAATGAAGATGCAATAAAAGCATTCTTTGCAGGTTATAACAAGGCTGTAGAATATATGAAAAATACTGATATAAAAGAATATGAAGATATAGTTATATCTACAGTTGGATATTCAGAAGATGCAAAAGGTAATATAGTATTACCAGAGCTTAAAACTAATTATTTACCAGATGTAGATAAGGTTCAAGCAGTTTTTGATTGGTCAAAAAATAATGGAATAATGAGCGAAGATTTAAAAGCTGAAGATGTAATAGTTGATAAATTTATTAAATAGTTTGTAGGGAGATTTTATGATACAGATAAAAGATTTATCTGTTTTCTATGAATCTAAAAAGGAAAAAGTAGAAGCCTTAGGTCCAATAAGTATTGATATAGATTCAGAAGATATATGTGCAATAATTGGACCTTCTGGTTGCGGGAAAACAACTTTATTAAATGTATTAGCAGGAATAATAAAAGAATATAAGGGTGAAGTTCTTCTAAATTCAGAAAAACTTAACCCTTATATTCATAATATAGGGTTAATTCCTCAAAACTTTGGACTTTTACCATGGAAAACAGTAGAAGAAAATTGTATTTTACCATTAAAAATAAAAAAAGCTAATATAAATAATCAAGAAATTATTAATCAACTGGATTTAATGATGAAACGATTAGGTATATATGAATTAAAGCATAGATATCCAAAAGAACTAAGTGGAGGTCAAAAGCAAAGGGTAGCTATTGTGAGAAGCTTCTTAATGAAACCAGATATTTTGTTAATGGATGAGGCATTTTCAGCCTTAGATGCAATTATAAGAGAAGAGGCACAAGAGTTATTTTTAGAAATATGGAATGAAAATAAAAATAATACCTTTTTTGTAACTCATAGTATAGATGAAGCACTATATATGGGGAAAAAGATTATAGTAATATCTAATACACCAGGAAAGATAATTGATGTTATAGATAATAACTTGTTTAATAATAAAGACTACAAAAATCATCCAAGCTATTCTAAAATGTTTTCTTATATAAAAGGCTTAATTAAAGGTGGGGAAGGTAAATGAAGGAATTAAAGAGAATTTGGATTTTTATTAAGGGATTTATAATATTAAATATACTTTGGTTTATATGTTCTTTATTAATGAATTCTAGAATATTACCAAGCCCACTAAAAATATATGCTAATTTACCAAACTTATTAAAAAACAATTTCTACATCCATATATTTGCAAGTTTATATAGAGTAGGGATTGGTTTATTAATAGCCTTTATTATAGGAAATACTATAGGTCTAATAATGGGGTATTCTGATAAGATGAATAAATTATTAAATCCATTAATTTATTTTACATATCCAATACCTAAAATGGCTTTATTACCTATAGCTATGACTTTAGGTGGCCTTCAGGATGGATCTAAGATTACTATGATAGTATTAATAACAGTTTTCCCAATAATAGTTTCAGTAAGAGATTCAGTGATTAATGTATCTAAAGAAAATTATAATATGTTACTAAGTTTAGGAGCAAAAAGATTAGACCTATTTTATCATGTTACATTTCCATCAATATTACCAGAGATATTAACTAATATAAGATTATCTATAGGAACAGCTTTTTCAATATTATTTTTCTCAGAAGCATATGGAACAAATAAAGGTGTAGGATATTTTATACAAGATGCTTGGTCAAGAATTAATTATATAGATTTGTATTCTGGAATACTTATATTAAGTATATTAGGATTAATATTATTTATATTGATAGATTATATTGAAAATATAGTATGTAGATGGATGAGATAGTTTAAATATTTATAATTTTAAACCACTTTTTCTATGATTAATAGATAGGTGGTTTTTTATGTATATACTATATTTTAAATAATAGTATAGAATAATATTAAATTATAATAAAATTAATAAGAAAAAGTATTATTCATATAATTTTCTATGCAAAATGTAGAAAAAATGTAATTATAAGAAAAAAATGTTCATACGGATTGTTTAATTAGTAATGGAGTACTATAATTAAATTGTTAAAAAATTTAAATGCAAAGGGTTGATTTTATGAAATTGGGTACA
>JAEZAL010000006.1 GCA_023427705.1 Bacillota bacterium
ATATTAAGAATTAAAACATTTATTAATTCAGATACTAAATGTATAAAATACACAATTATAATACTCTTTATTCCCTTTATCCCATCTATTTTATTATAAAATATCATCATTATTAATAGACTTAACACAGATAAAATCATATGTACACCATAACTAATTGGTAACATTCTGGCTATATAAGTAATTAGAGAAAATACTATGCTTGTCACTAAATATTTTTTCTTATCTATCTCTGTTTTAGAAATAATATAAATTGCAAGAATAATTAAAAAACCTTCTGGTAATCCTCTCAAAATAAATTCAATTGGTTTCAATTCTAACATCTTAAGTCTCCTTTTTATTGATAATTACTTTTGTTAGTGAAATTTATTTCCTTTATCGTGTTATATAAAATAATGAATACAAATCCCCTTATAAATATATCTCCTAAACTTAGAACACTATATCCAATATCAAAGATATCAGTTAAAAATTTTAACTTTGTTGAAGAATCTCCTAGTACATGGATATCTTCTATTTTAGAAAAAGAGTTAGGCTTTATATATCCTGTTAAATATGAAAGACTTGGAAATACAGGCATATATCCATTATTTGCAGAAATTGCAATATCATTTAATATACCTCCAATTACAACAAATATTGAACCTATGATAGCTGAAATATATTGTTTATAAGTAAAAATCAATGGTAAATATGAAATTAAGTATAAGGTTTTCATTACCCCTGCATACATAATTAAATTGTAATTTTCACTAAATATATTAGCTTGGACAAATAAATAAAATATTTCCATAAATATAACTGGATATATTGACCAGTTCCTAAATAATGGTTTTATCTTCAGTTTTTTTATCTTACAAAATATTAATGAAATAATTATTGTTTCTAGCATAATTAACTTTCACCTTTAACTAAATATAATATTTTTATTATGTATATTTCACATACATTTATTATACTATCAACTGTTATTCTTTTCCATATATTTTTTGTTGTTTTGTTAAATATTTATAAAAAATTAGTTGTTTTTTAATATATATTAAAAAATAGAGGAATATTTCCTCTATTTTTTAGATAATATTATTTTTTATAGTTAACATGTAAAAGTTCATGAGCTATATGACTATTTGGTTTAATAAGATATTCATTATATAAATTCGTTATCATAGGATTGTCATGTGACTTTCTAATTACTTTCTCTTTATCTTCCATATAAATAGAAGCCATTCTATTTTTTAATATTTCTCTATTTGATTTAATATAAGGTTGTCCACCTCCATTAATACAGCCTCCTAGACATGCCATAACTTCAATAAATTGATATTTTGATTTACCAAGCTCTACCTCATCCATTATTTTTTTTACATTACCAAGAGAACTAACTACAGCTATATTTATTTCTTGACCATGAAAATTTACTTTAGCTTCCTTAATACCTTCTAATCCTCTTACAGCTTCAAAGTCAACCTTCTCTAAAGTTTCTCCTGTTATCCATTCATAAGAAGTTCTTAAAGCTGCCTCCATAACTCCTCCACTTGCTCCAAATATAGCCCCGGCTCCACTTGACTCTCCTAAAGGATTATCAAATTTACTTTCTTCTAAATTAATTATATCTATTCCTGCCTCTCTTATTAATTTAGCAAGTTCTCGGGTTGTTATTACTATATCTACGTCCCTTATTCCATCTTTATCTTTCATTTCATCTCTATTGGCTTCTTGCTTTTTAGATATACATGGCATAATTGATACAACTGATATATTCTCTTTCTTTAATCCTAATTTAATTGGCAAGTAGTTTTTTGTAACAGCTCCAAACATTTGTTGTGGGGATTTACAGCTTGAAATAAGATTAATGTTACCACCATAATTATTTTCTGCATACTTTATCCACGCTGGACAACAGCTTGTAATAAGAGGCAAATTTTTACCTGACATAAATCTTTCTAAAAATTCATTTGCTTCCTCCATTATAGTTAGGTCGGCCGCAAAATTAGTATCAAATACAAGATCAAATCCTAGTAACTTAAGTGCAGAAACTATTTTTCCTATAGGTAAGCCTCCTGATCCTAATCCAAACTCCTCAGCTAATGCATATCTAACTGAAGGAGCTATTTGTGTTATAACATATTTATTACTATCTAATACTTCCCAAACCTTTTTATAATTCATTTTTTCTCTTAAAGCACCTGTAGGGCAAACTGCTATACATTGACCGCAATAAGTGCAATTGCTCTTTTCTATAGGATCATCATAAAACGTAGAAATACTACTTTTAAACCCTCTATTAGCTATGGTTATAGCATTTACCTTTTGTACCTCATTACAAACAGTAACACACCTTCTACATAATATACACTTTTCTCCGTCTCTTACAAACCCTTCTGTAATATCTAAATCAAATTTATTTCTTTCACCTTCGTAAGCATTTTCATGTATTCCAAGCTCTGCTGCCAAAATCTGCAACTCACAAAAATTATTTTTTTCACATCTTAAACAATCCATAGGGTGGTTTGATAATAAAAGTTCAGTTATTATTCTCCTTGCTTTAATAGCCTTTAGAGAATTAGTCTTTATAGACATTCCTTCTTTTATTTCCGTAGCACAAGCTGGTTCTAGCCACTCCTTACCTTCTATTTCAACTACACATACCCTACAAGTTCCTTTGCAATTTCTCGTTTCTCCATCTACCATATACATATTGCACAATGTTGGTAAATTAATGTTAATTTTCCTTGCTGCCTCTAAAATAGTTGTGCCTCTTTCTACTTCTATATCAATATTATTTATCTTTGCATTAACCATTAAATTTCACCTCCTAAGCTAGTTTTAATTATTGCTTTTGTTGGGCATGCTTCATAGCATAATCCACACCTTATACATTTATCATTATCTATAATATGCTTTTCTCTAAGTTTTCCTTTAATAGCTAATACAGGACATGCTCTTAAACATTTTGTACAACCAATACATTCATCTGTAACATCATATTTTAATAATTGTTTGCAAACACCAGCCTTACATTTTTTATTAATTATATGCTCTTCATATTCATCTCTAAAAAACTTAATAGTACTTAATACTGGATTAGGTGCTGATTCTCCTAATCCGCATAAAGACGTGTTTTTAACTACTTCACAAAGTTCTTCTAATTTATATAAATCTTCTTTTCTTGCTTTTCCTTTAGTTATATCTTCAATTATTTCTAATATTCTTTTATTTCCAATTCTGCATGGAGTACACTTTCCACAAGATTCATCAACACTAAACTCTAAATAAAACTTAGATATGTCCACCATGCAGTTAGTTTCATCCATTACTATCATTCCTCCTGAACCCATCATAGATCCGATGGCGGTTAGTGTATCATATTCTATTGGTAAATCTAGATATTCTATAGGAATACATCCTCCTGAAGGCCCTCCTGTTTGAATAGCTTTTAACTTCTTATTCTCTGTTAAGCCTCCCCCTATTTCATATACAATATCTCTTAGTGGAATCCCCATTGGAACCTCTACCAATCCAACATTATTTATATTTCCAGCTAATGCAAATACCTTTGTTCCAGTTGACTTTTTTGCTCCAATGCCACTATACCAATTAGCACCTTTGTTAATTATTTCACTAA
>JAEZAL010000027.1 GCA_023427705.1 Bacillota bacterium
AATTATGCATAAGATGCATTTTTTAGAAGCAGTTTTCAAAGCAGGAGGTCAAGTTTGACAAAAGCGCTGGATTCAATTATAATTCAAAAGACGCTCTTGCCAAAGGGAGGAAGTAGAGATGGTAGAAAATATTAGAAAATACCTGAAAAATAACTTTTCTAACGGTCCAAAGGCAAAAATACTGATAGGTACTTTACTTACAATAGTAATTTTATCAGTGACGTTCGTAAATATGAGAAAGACTATAGCGATGGAAATAGACGGCAAAGAAGAAACATTTGTCACATATAAAAGGACTGTTAAAGATGTGTTGGATACACAAGGGGTTACTATTAACCCTAAGGACAAAGTTCAACCAGCTTTAAATAGTAGTGTATCTGAAGGAGATACAATATCTATTAAAAGAGCTGTATCAGTAGAATTAACTGTAGGAGATAAAAAGACAAAAATAGATACTGCAGAAGATACTATTGAAGACATGCTGGAGGTAGAAAAAGAAGAACTTAAAAATCAAGGCATTGAATTTAATAAGGGAGTAGATGAAATAACTCCTGCATTAGATACAAAGATTACATCTGATTTACAAATAAATCTAGTTAAGGTTGAAGTAAAGAAACATTTAGCTTCAGAAGCTATTAATTTTGATGTAGTTGTAGAAGAAGATTCAAATCTTGATAGTGGCCTTGAAGAGATTAAGCAAGAAGGAGCAACAGGAGAAAAGGAAGTTCTATATGAAGTTGTATACAAAAACGGAAAAGAAGTTTCTAAAACTGTTAAAAGCTCAAAAGTAGTAGTAGAACCGGTGAACAAAATAGTTGCACAAGGAACAAGAAGAACATTCGCAAGTAGAGATGGGCAATTACTAGATTATAAGAGCGTCTTATATGTAGAATCTACAGCATATAGTGGTGGCGGGGTTACAGCAACAGGAACTGTGCCTGTAAGAGATCCAAATGGAATTAGTACTATAGCAGTAGATCCAAGAGTTATCCCACTAGGTTCATTAGTATATGTTGAGGGATACGGCAAAGCAATAGCTGCAGACACTGGTGGAGCTATAAAGGGTAACATCGTTGATGTTTATCTTAACTCAAATGAAGAAGCACTTAATAGCTGGGGAAGAAAATATAATGTTCCTGTTTATATTTTAGCTTATCCTGGAGAATGGTAAAATGAAGGGATGCTCTTAAGAGCATCCTTTTATTTTTTTTAATTATTTGACATAATAGATATATAAGGATAAATTATTAGTTAGGTATAATGGAGAAAGGAAGTTAATATTTTGATAAAGGAAGTCATTGTTGTTGAGGGCAGAGATGATATTACAGCCGTTAAGCAAGCTGTAGAGGCAGAAGTTATAGCTGTTGGAGGATTTGGAATAAATGCTAAGGTCATAGAGAGAATTAAAGAAGCTCAAAAGCGAAAAGGAGTAATAGTATTAACAGACCCAGATTTTGCAGGAGAAAAAATAAGAAGTATAATATCAAAAAGAGTCAAAGGAATAAAGCATGCATATATTGCTCAAGAGGACGGAATAAAGGGAGATGATATTGGTGTTGAAAATGCATCTCCAGAAGTAATAATTGAAGCATTAAATAGGGCAAAAGCATCAGAGGAAGTAGTTGAAGAGATTTTTACTTCAGAAGATATGTTTTATTTTAAGTTGACAGGAGACATTAACTCTAAAAAAAGAAGATTAATGTTAGGTAAAGAACTTGGAATAGGTTATGGAAATGCAAATCAAATGTTAATTAGATTAAATAAATATTCTATTAATAAGGAAGAATTTATTTCAGCAATAGAGAAAATAGAAAAAAATCTAGGAGTGGTTAAGTAGTGGATATTAAAGACGTAAAAACTGCTGAGTTAGTTAAAAAGTATAACTTTAAATTCTCAAAAAGTCTAGGACAAAACTTTTTAGTTGATGATTCTGTACCAAGAGACATAGTACTAGGTGCAGAAGTAGATGAGAATGATTTAGTTATAGAAATAGGACCGGGTGTTGGAACTTTAACAGTACAATTATTAAACAAGGCAAAAAAGGTAGTTGCTATAGAATTAGATAGTGATTTAATTCCTATATTAACTGAAGAAATTGGAAGTAATCCTAAGTTTACTTTAATACATAATGATGCATTAAAAGTTGATTTTAATGAAATTATAGGAGAAGAAAAAAGTGTAAAATTAGTTGCTAATTTACCTTATTATGTAACAACTCCAATTATAGTTAAGTTATTAAAAGAAAATTATAATTTTAAGTCTTTAACTATAATGATTCAAAAAGAAGTTGCAGAAAGAATGAATGCGGAACCAGGAAATAAAGATTATGGTGCATTATCTTTATTAGTTCAATACTACTGTAATACTAGTATAGTAAGAAAAGTACCACCTCAATGCTTTATTCCTAGACCAAAGGTTGATTCTATAGTAATTAGACTAGATAGGTTACAAGAACCTAAGGTAAAAGTAGAAAATGAAAAATTATTTTTTGATATAATAAGAAGCTCTTTTAATATGAGAAGAAAAACTCTTTGGAATGGAGTTAAAAATATTGGATTATCAAAAGAAAACTTAGAATTAGCATTTGAAGAAGCTGGTGTTGATCCAAAGAGAAGAGGAGAAACGCTTACTATTGAAGAATTTGCTATGCTATCTGATAAAATAAATAAATACCTTAAATTAAGATAAATATAAACTCGTGAGAAATTTGGAGTAAAATACAAAAATCTCACGAGTTTTATTTTTAACATATTTAGATATGAGTAGCATATAATGTATTGAATTAATGTAAAATGGAGGTTCTAAAGGTTTGTCACAATT
>JAEZAL010000053.1 GCA_023427705.1 Bacillota bacterium
CATCAGTTAAGTAATATTCTCCTTGCTTATTATTATTAGATAATTTTTCAAGTGAGCTTAATAAACTTTCAATGTCTAAACAATAAATAGCAGCATTCATTTCATTTATTTTTAATTCTTCTTCAGTACAATCTTTATGTTCAACAATTTTTAATACTTCGTCACCCTGTCTAACTATTCTCCCATATCCAGTTGGATCTTCAACAATTGATGATAGAAGAGTTGCAGAATTATTATTTGCAATATGTGCATCAAATAATTTTTCAATAGTTTCAGACTTTATTAAAGGAGCATCTCCTGCAAAAACGCCTACTATTCCTTTTTTACCTTTTAAGAAATCAATAGCGCATTTTACTGCATGCCCAGTACCTAATTGTTCTTCTTGTAATGAATAACTAATATTTCTTGAAGCAGTTTTTTCTTTTACTAAATCTGCTCCCTTTCCTATAATTACGTTTATATCTTCTATTTTAGCTTTTCTCATAGTATCAATAACATGATTAACCATTTCTTTACCACAAACCTTGTGTAAAACCTTTGGTAAATCAGATTTTATTCTTGTTCCTTGCCCTGCAGCTAAAATCAATGCACATTTATACATAAAGCTCACCTCACTAGATAATATTAAGGACAAATTTATACTTTTTATTAAAAACGTTCGTAAACATCTCATTATATTATATTGTATTGATGTAAGTATTTCAACCTTAATTATGTACTATATAGTTCTATAATCCTATGATTAATAGGTTAACGTATATTTATTGTATTCATTAACAAAAAAATAAAAGGGATATCCCTTTTATTTTTAGTTGGTTGATATTACTCAACAACTGCTTCTGATTCATCTTCTAGTTTAGCTTTTTCGTAAGCTTCTAGAATTGATGTTTGGATTTTCTCTCTTGTGTCAGTATTTATAGGATGTGCTATATCCTTAAATTCTCCATCTGGTGTCTTTCTGCTAGGCATCGCTATAAATAGACCATTTTGTCCTTCAATCACCTTAATGTCATGAACTACAAATTCATTGTCAAATGTAACAGAAACTATAGCTTTCATCTTTCCATCAGAAGCTATTTTTCTAATTCTTACATCAGTTATTGTCATTGCACTACACCTCCGTTGCTATGATAGATATAAAATTCTATAAAAATTGTTAAAATCCTCTTTTATTTTTAAATTTTTTTAAATTTTTATAAAATTCAGCAACTTTGTGTAATAAATTTGTTATTCTATAATATTAATTTTGAAGGTTTTACCTCTAAACACTTATTTTCATCTAAATTATTAAGTTCTACTATTGAAATATAATCTTTAACTCTCTTTTGAGTAACTCCTATATTATCAACAAGCACTCCAATTCCCACTAATTCACTTTCAAACTCACTTAATAAGTCTTTTATTCCTTGAGCTGTTCCACCACCTCTTAAGAAATCGTCTATAAATATACATTTACTTTTTGGTTTCATAGATCTCTTAGATAAAGACATTTGTTGTATCCTGCCACTTGTTCCTGATACATAATTAATTGTAACTGTTGATCCTTCAGTAATTTTGTTATCTCTCCTAATAATTACTAGAGGGATACCTAAATTTCTTGCAACTTCATAAGCTAAAGGAATTCCTTTAGTTTCTACAGTTACTACATAATCTACTTCCTTCTCGTAAAATTCTAAAGATAAAATAACCCCCGCTTTGCTTATTATTTGTGGATTATACATTAAATCAGTTACGTAAAGAAAGTTACCTGGAACTATTCTACTTTTATCTTTTAATAATTCACAAATATCTTCAGCAAATCTTTTTTTACTTTCTTGTTCTATTCCTGGAACATATTTAATTCCCCCGGCAGCACCAGCAATAGTTTCTACTTTTCCCATTTCAAGTTTTTCTAATATTTCTCTAACTATGACTATATCTTCACTTATAGTTGATTTTGCTGCATTTAATAGCTCCGAAAATTTATTCAACCCTATTACTTTATTAGGATTTTCAGTAAGAACTTTTGTAATGGCAACAACTCTACTGTTTCTACTTAATTTTTCCAAAATATATCACCTACATTTTTATTATTTTCCGAATTATTTGTTAGTTTTAAGCATCTAATATTCATATTTTATTCTATATTTTTCTCAATATCAATACATTTTACTCATGATTACTTTATTTTACATATATTTATAAAAATTCAAATAAAATTTCACCAAATTATATAATATATAACTTTTTATGTGTTCATTTTTTAAAATTTGTATATAATTATAAAGTGAAAACTATTTAAGCGTAATGAATAAATTACTCTTAATATAAAAGGAGTTGGTATTTTGTCATTCAATGTTAATGAAGATATAAATAAAAAAGTTCATTTTATAGGAATTGGCGGAATTAGTATGAGTGGTCTTGCTGCCCTTTTGTTAACTAAAGGTTATAAAGTGTCTGGATCTGACTCTAAGGAATCTGATATTACTAATAAATTAAAGGCTGAAGGTGCAGAAATATACATAGGTCATAGCAAAGATAATCTTAAAAATGTAGACTTAGTAGTTTATACTGCAGCCATACCATCAGATAATCCGGAAATCGTAGAAGCTAAAAGCCAAAATATAGAGCTTGTTGATAGAGCTGAATTCCTTGGATTAATTATGAAAGGTCATAAATATAATGTAGCAGTAGCTGGTACACACGGTAAAACAACTACAACATCTATGCTTTCTCATATAACTTTAAAAGGAAACTTAGATCCTACAATATTAGTAGGTGGAGAATTAGATGCTATAGATGGGAACTTTAAAATTGGAGATAGTGAGTACTTTATTACTGAAGCATGTGAATATAAGGAATCTTTCCTTAAATTCTATCCTTATATAGGAATTATTTTAAATATTGATGCTGATCACTTAGACTACTATAGAGACTTAAATCATATAAAAGAGACATTTGAAAAGTTCTCTAATATAATCCCTGAAGATGGTTACTTAATTGGTTATTGCGAAGATGATAATGTAAATGAAATATTAAAAAAAGCTAAATGTAACACTATTAGCTATGGATTAGATAAAGGTGATGTTAGAGCTAAGAATATTTCCTTTGATAATAAGGGGTGTGCAACTTTCACTGTTTGCAAAGACAATAAAGATTTATTTGAAGTTACTTTAAGCACTACTGGAAAACATAATATATTAAACTCCCTATCAACTATTTGTGTAGGATTATTATTTAATGTTCCTTATGACAAAATTAAAGAAGGCTTAAAGGAATGCAAAGGTGCTCACAAGAGATTTGAATATAAAGGAGAATTTAATGGAGCTACTATAATAGATGATTATGCACATCATCCAGTAGAAATAAAAGCTACATTAGATACTGCAGATTTAATACCTCATAAAAATATCTATGCAGTATTCCAACCTCATACTTATACAAGAACAAAGACATTATTTAGCGAATTTACTACTTGTTTTGATGATGTTGATGAACTTCTACTTATGGATATCTATGCTGCAAGAGAAAAGGATACTGGTATAGTTTCTTCTGATGATCTTGGTAATGCATTAAGATCTAAAGGAATTAAATGTACTAATGTTCATAGCCATGAAGAAGCTGCAAAATTATTAAAAGAAAAAGCTTCAGAAAATGATATAGTATTAACTATTGGTGCTGGTGATGTAGTTAAGGTTGCAGATATAATATTAGAGAAACAAATATAAAAAATCATTTAACAAATACTATAAGGGGATGGTCTTATAGTATTTTTTTATTCACTTTTGCCATCTTTTGACTAATTCATTAACAATATTGATATTATTCGGCTTTTATGTTTATTTTTAATAAAATTTATTTTATAATTTACAAGAAAGTATTTATACGTTAACAAAATTAAATTTTTATATAGAGGTGATTTTATGGACTTATCAATGAAGATTAAAAATGCTGCAGATTTTATAATCCAAAAATCTAAGTATAAACCTGAAATTGGATTAATCCTAGGTTCTGGTCTTGGTTCTCTAGCAGATTCAATAGAAAATCCAGAATTTTATCCTTATGAAGAACTTCCTCATTTTCCTGTATCAACTGTAGAAGGTCATGCTGGAAGATTAGTTATAGGTATGTTAAATGGAAAATGTGTTGTAGCTATGCAAGGTAGATTCCATTACTATGAAGGATATCATTTTAATGAAGTAACTTTCCCAGTAAGAGTTATGAAATTATTAGGAGTTGAGACTCTTATAGTTACAAATGCTTGTGGTGCTGTAAACGAAAACTTCAAAGCTGGTGACCTAATGATTATAACCGATCAAATCAATTTCTCTGGAGATAATCCTTTAATAGGTAGAAACTTAGATGAATTTGGTCCAAGATTCCCTGATATGTCTAATGCTTTTACTCCACAATTAGTAGCAAAAGCTGAAGAGATTGCTAAAGATTTAAATATAAAAATTCAAAAGGGCGTTTATATGATGTTTAGTGGCCCAACTTATGAAACTCCTGCAGAAGTAAGAATGGCAAGAATTGTTGGTGCAGATGCTGTTGGTATGTCAACTGTTCCAGAAGTAATTGTTGCTGCACACTCTGGAATGAAAGTTCTAGGTATATCTTGCTTAACTAATATGGCTGCTGGTATATTAGATCAACCTTTAAATCATGAAGAAGTTATGGAAACTTCAGCTAAGGTAAAAGATACATTTACTAGACTTATGAATAAAATAATAGAACAAATATAGGATTGTGCTATCGCACAATGTAAAATGTAAAATGTAGAATGTAGAATTAAGGTTAAAACTCCTTTCGGAGTTTTGAAAAGCCCATATCTTTCACATTCTACATTTTTAATTTTAGGCTATTTAACAACCCTTTTATTATTAAGAATTATTTTATTTTCTTTATTCTTAAATTAAATAATTGTTATGTCTTTAGTTACTGAATTTAGGACTTCGCATCCTTCTTTAGTTACTAAAACTAGGTCTTCTATTCTAACTCCTATATCGTCTTTTAGGTATATTCCTGGTTCTATAGAGAATATCATTCCTTCTTTAACTTCTTCGTTATTTGTTGAGCTAACATCTCCGAAATCGTGATCTTCTATTCCTATGCTATGACCTGTTCTATGAGTAAAGTATTCACCATAGCCTGCATTTTCAATATAATCTCTTGCAGCTTTGTCTATTTCAGAGAATTTAACTCCCTCTTTTACTTTTCTTATAGCACTTAAATTTGCTTCCTTAACTATGTTATAAATTTCTGCATGTCTTTCACTTGGTGCTTCACCAAAGAATATAGTTCTAGTCATATCAGAACAATATGAATTATATACTCCACCAATATCTATAACTATGCTGTGGCCCTTTTTAA
>JAEZAL010000055.1 GCA_023427705.1 Bacillota bacterium
CAGTATAATCAATTTATAATGTATATGAGACTTTTGCAGGAGTGGAATGAAAAAATTAATCTTACTGCAATAACAGAAGATGAAGAAGTAATTAAGAAGCACTTTATAGATTGCATAAAGGCTTTTAAGTCTAATGCTGTTAAAAATGCTAAAACAATTATAGATGTAGGTACAGGGGCAGGTTTCCCTGGCCTACCAATAGCAATAATGAATCCTAATGTTAAGGTTACGTTATTAGATTCATTAAACAAAAGAATCAATTTTCTAGATACAGTTATAGCAAAATTGGAATTAAAAAATGTAATTACAATTCATTCACGAGCAGAAGATGGCGCGAGAAAACCAGAATTTAGAGAAAATTTTGATGTTGCAACTTCAAGAGCAGTTGCAAATATGGCTGTTTTATCAGAATTTTGTTTACCTTATGTAAAATTAAATGGATATTTTGTTGCACTTAAGGGACCAGCTGTTGATGAAGAAATTAATGATGGGAAAAAGGCTATTAGTACTTTAGGTGGCGAATTAGAGAATATAATAGAAGTAAATATTGAAGAATCTGATTTAAAACATAATATTGTGGAAATTAAGAAGGTAAGAAAATGTCCTAAAACTTATCCTAGGAAGGCTGGAACTATAAATAAGAAGCCTATTAAATAAAATATTCTACAGAATATATTAAGGAAATTAGTCGATATAAGATATAAAAAATGTATTGATGAATTCATTTGTAGTTTTATAATATATATTTAGTGAATTTGTCTTACAAAATTAGGAAATAAAAGAAGGAAATATATAAAATAAATAGAATTTTTTAATTATGATTTTAATGGAAATTTATGTTAAAGGGATGGTTGGGTGCATATGAATAGAGAAATTAGTAATATAAGTGTAGATAAAATTTTTCCAAATACTTATCAACCAAGAAGATTTTTTAATGAAGAGGCATTAGAGGAGTTATCTCAATCTATAAGAGAACATGGAATAATTCAGCCTATAACTGTTAGAAAAAGAGGAGAAAGCTTTGAATTAGTTGCTGGTGAAAGACGTTGGAGAGCAGCAAGAATGGCAGCTCTTGAAGTTGTTCCTTGTAATATAATAGAAATAACAGATACTGAATCTGCAGAAATTGCTTTACTTGAAAATCTTCAAAGGGAAGATTTGAATTTTATAGAAGAAGCTGAAGCTTATTTTAATTTAATTAATGATCATAGATTTACTCAAGATGAATTAGCAAAGAGAATGGGGAAAAAGCAATCAACCATAGCTAACAAGTTAAGAATATTAAAACTTAGCCATAAAGTTAGAGAAACATGTTTAGATAATAAGTTAACAGAAAGGCATGCTAGAGCTCTTTTATCATTACCAAATGAAGAGTTACAACTTAATGTTATAAATAAAGTAATTAAGAACTCTTTAAATGTTAAGGCAACTGAAGAACTAATAAATAAAGAATTATTAAAAATTGCTGGAGAAGAGTTAAATAATAAAGATAAGAAGAGAGTAAAAAGTGTTTTTCCTGCTAAGCTTTATGTTAACACTATTAAACAAGTTTTTGACAAGTTTAATATACCAGCTGAATATAAATTTAAGGATGATGAGGAGTTTATTCAAATAACTGTATCAATTCCTAAAAAGTAGAAATATTATTTAAATATTAAAAGTTATGTAAATGAAGAGAAGTTAAATTATTGCCAATAGATTATTTATATTTGGCTAATAATATGACATTTCTTCATTTTTTTATTATGTTGTCCTTTTAATATTATGTAAAAGTATATATAATATTATTATGGGAAGGGGGGTGAAGCTCTAGATTAGAGCTTTTAAATGAAAAAAGTTTGTATTTTTAATCAAAAAGGCGGAGTTGGAAAGACTACAACTAACATTAATTTATGTGCATATTTAGCAATGGAAGGGTACAAAGTATTAACTATAGATATAGATCCTCAAGGAAATACTACTAGCGGATTAGGATTAGATAAAAGAAACTTAGAAATGTCTATGTATGATGTTATAACTTCTGATGCATCTTTAAAAGATATAATCCTAAAAAGTGAATTAGTTCAAAACCTATATATTGCACCTTCTACTATGGAGTTAGCAGGAGCAGAGGTAGAAGTAATAGGAAAAGAGAATAGAGAAGTTATTTTAGCAAACAAAATAAAAGAAATAGAAGATGAGTATGATTATATTTTTATAGATTGTCCACCATCTTTAGGTGTGTTAACAATCAATGCACTTACTTCAGTTGAATCAGTTTTAATTCCAATACAATGTGAGTTTTATGCATTAGAAGGAGTTGGACAACTTATTAATACTATTAAGCTTGTTAAAAAGTCATTAAACGAAGACTTAGAAATAGAAGGCGTAGTAATGACTATGTATGATTATAGAACTAACTTAAGTAATGAAGTTTTTGAAGAAGTTAAGAACTTTTTCAATGAAAAAGTTTATAACACTACTATTTCAAGAAATATAAGATTAGCTGAAGCACCAAGTTTTGGATTACCAATTATGCTATATGATGAGAAGTGTAAGGGTGCAGAATCATATAAAGCATTAACTAAAGAATTTTTAAGTAGACAATAGGTAGGTGATAAAATGAATAAAAAATCAGCATTAGGAAAAGGATTAGGTGCATTAATACCTGACGATGTTATTTCTAAAGATAAAAACAAACCATCTGTAATTTCTTTAAATTTAATAAAAAGCAATGATAAACAACCTAGAAAGTCATTTGATGATGAGAAAATAGCTGAATTAGCTCAATCAATAAAAGAACATGGGATTATACAACCTATTATACTTAATAAACAAGATGATCATTATATAATAGTTGCAGGAGAAAGAAGATGGAGAGCTTCTAAGCTTTTAGGATTAAAAGAAGTTCCAGCAATAGTAATGGATTTAAGTGATAAAGATGTATTAGAAATTTCATTAATAGAAAATATTCAGAGACAAGATTTAAATCCTATTGAAGAAGCATTAGCTTATCAGAAGCTCCTTTCTGATTTTAATTTAACACAAGAAGAATTAAGTAAAAGAGTTGGAAAATCAAGAGTAGCCATTAGTAATACTA
>JAEZAL010000198.1 GCA_023427705.1 Bacillota bacterium
TAATAGAAGTAGGAGACTTTAATGATTTAAAGAATAAGTATAAAGATTTTGAATTTATTGATGCTAAAGGCAAGGTTATAATGCCAGGATTAATTAATACTCATCATCATATTTATAGTGCTTTTGCAAGGGGTATGGATAATAAAGAAGATCCAGCGCAAGATTTTAATGAAATACTAGAAAGATTATGGTGGAAATTAGATAAGAAATTAACACTTGAACAAACAAAGTATAGTGCATATGCAACATATATTGATTGCATAAAAAATGGAGTAACAACTGTTTTTGATCATCATGCAAGTCCAATGAGTATAAAAAATAGCTTGTTCACAATAGCGGAAGTTGCTAAAGAACTAGGTATTAGAACTTCTTTATGTTATGAAGTTTCAGATAGAGATGGAATAGATAAAGTAAATGAAGGAATAAATGAAAACGTAAACTTTATAAAGTATGCTAACAAAGATGAAAGCGATATGATAAAAGGATTGTTTGGTTTACATGCATCATTTACTTTAAGCGATAGTACTCTTGAAAAATGTGTTAAAGAGATAGAAGGACTAAATTCAGGATTTCATATACATGTAGCTGAAGGAATTTCAGATTTGCAACATTCATTAAAATATAGTGGCAAGAGAGTAGTAGAACGACTATATGATTTTGGAGTGTTAGGAGAAAAAACTTTAGCAATTCACTGTGTTCATATTAATAATAGGGAAATGGATATAATAAAATCTACCAAAACAAATGTAGTAAATAATCCAGAATCTAATATGGGAAATGCAGTTGGATGTTCACCTGTTTTAGAAATGATTAATAAAGGTATAAATATAGGAATGGGAACAGATGGATATACAAGTGATATGTTTGAATCAATGAAGGTATTCCCTATAATACAAAGGCATAACAGGTGTAATCCAAGTGTTGCATTTAATGAAACATTTAAAATGTTATTTGACAATAACAGGAATATTGCAAGTAGATATTTTAAAAAAGAGCTAGGGATTTTAAAAGAAGGAGCTTACGGTGATGTAATTATAGTAGATTATAACCCATTAACACCTATGAATTCAAATAATTTATTTGGACATATGTTATTTGGATTTACTGGCAGATCAGTTATTACAACAATAATTAATGGAAAAGTTGTAATGAAAGATAGAGAATTAATTAATATAGATGAAGAAAAAATATTTACTGATTCAAGAGAACTTGCTAATAAGCTATGGAGTCAAATGTAATAAAAATAAATTTTATATTTTAATAAAGGTGGAGATAAAATGAGTGATGTAATGAAGGTAATGTCTTTTGAGAAAATTCTAGATATAACTCTTAAAGATTATTATACAAAGGGGAAAATATTTGGAGTAGAAGAAAAATATTTTTATAGAGATATAGATAATAGTATAGAAATGGATTTTTGTAACGAATACTTAAGGTTTCCAATAGGACCAGCTGCAGGTCCACATACACAATTAACTCAAAATTTTCTTGCAGGATATTTAACTGGCTGTAGATATTTTGAACCAAAGACTGTTCAAATTGTAGATGGGAAAGACATGCAAGAAATGATACCTAGACCATGTATAGATGTAAAAAATGTAGGGTATAACGTAGAATGGTCAACTGAATTAACTGTAGAAGAGGCAAAAGAAGAATATATTAAAGCTTCAATTTTACTACAAGTTATTGGAATAGAACTTGGATTATCAGATGTAAAAGATTTTATATTTAATATAAGTGTAGGTTATGACTTAAAGGGTATACAATCAGAAAAAATATCTAATTTTATTGATGATTTAAAAGAAGCTAAAGATACAGATATATTTAAAGAGTGCATAGAAGTATTAAAGAAAAATATAGATAAATTTAAAAGATTTAAATTAGAAGATATAAATAATATTAGCTCAAAGATTAGTAATATAATTACTCTATCAACAATGCATGGATGTAAAGCAAGTGAAATATTAGATATAGCAACTCATCTAATAGAGAATAAGAAAATTAATACTCTATTAAAATGTAATTCTACATTATTAGGATATGATGCTGTAAGAAAAATTTTAGATGATTTAGGTTATGGTGACATAGAACTAAAAGTTGAAGATTTTGAACATGATTTAAAATTTGATATGGCTAAAGAAATAATATCTAAGTTATTAGAAGTAGGTAAAAAGAATAATGTAACTTTTGGTGTTAAATTAACAAATACATTACCTGTAATTAATAATAGAAATATTATGCCTGGTGAAGCTATGTATATGTCAGGAAAACCTCTATATCCTATAGCAATAAATGTAGCAAAGAATATAGCTAATGAATTTAAAGATATAAAAATTTCTATGTCAGGTGGAATAGATAAAAATAATGTTTTAGATGTATTTGAAACTGGAATTGCACCAATTACAATAGCAACTTTATATTTACAGCCAAAAGGCTACTTAAACAATAATGCTGTATTAAATGAAATGAAGAAAATGGGACATGCTCCTAAAGGCTTAAATATAGAAAAGCTTAATACATTAGCTGATAATGCAAAAAATGATTTGAATTATAAAAATAAAGGCAATGGAAAAATTTTAGAAGATAAGCTAGAAACTTTTGATTGTTTAAAGAGTTGTGGAATTTGCGTAGATGTATGTCCGAATAGGGCAAACATGAAGGTGGAAGTAGAAGAACTTTCAGCTGATTATCAAATAGTTCATATTGAAAATATGTGTAATGAATGTGGCAATTGCCATATGTTTTGTCCAAAGGGAGGATATCCATATTTAAAGAAAACAACTATTTATGAAAATTCACAAGAATATAAAGCTTCTAGTAATACTGGAATACTAAGATTAGATAATGATAAGTTCCTATTAAGAGAAGAGGACAAAGAATATGTTTATGAAGTTAATTCAAAAGAAAATAAAAGCAAGTTAGAAATTACAGCTGAAACTATTGCTAAAGACTATCCTTATTATATTAAATAAATTTTATTAATTTAATAATATAAAAGGTAGTTAAGAATATAAAGGAATTTTGATAATTGAGAGGAGCAATATAAATGTATAATTTTAGGCTCAATGGAAGAGATATAACAGCACAAGAGGATATGGGATTACTGGAGTATTTAAGAGATATAGCCAATTTAACTTCTGTAAAAAACGGTTGTGCCGAAGGTGCATGTGGAGCATGTATGGTACTTATTGATGGTGTAGCACAAAGAGCATGTCTCC
>JAEZAL010000135.1 GCA_023427705.1 Bacillota bacterium
CTCCATCAGTTAAAGTAGTATATATTTCTTCAGTTATAAATGGCATTACAGGGTGTAATAACTTAAGTCCTGTTTGTAATACTTCATTTAAAACATTATAAACTATTCCCTTAGCTTTTTCGTCTTCACCGTATAAAACACCCTTAACTAATTCTATATACCAATCACAGAATTCAGTCCACATAAAGTCATATACCTTTTGAAGAGCAATTCCTAGTTCATATTTTTCCATGTTTTCAGTTACTTCATTTACTAAAGTATTCATTCTTGAAAGAATCCACTTATCAGCTAAACTATATTCCTTACAATCAGCATACTTTTCCATAACTTCTTTATCAAGATTCATCATCACAAATCTAGAAGCATTCCACATCTTGTTAGCAAAGTTTCTAGCTGCTTCAACTCTTTCTGGAATATATCTTATATCATTTCCTGGTGAGTTACCAGTTACTAACATAAATCTTAAAGCGTCAGCACCATATTCATCGATAACTTCTAATGGATCAACACCATTTCCTAAAGATTTACTCATTTTTCTTCCTTGAGAATCTCTTATAATACCATGAATTAATACTGTATCAAATGGAGTCTTATCCATGTTGTGTAAACCTGAGAATATCATTCTTGCAACCCAGAAGAAAATAATATCATATCCAGTAACTAAAACATTAGTTGGATAGAAGTATTCTAAATCCTCTGTTTTATTTGGCCAACCTAAAGTTGAGAAAGGCCATAATGCTGATGAGAACCAAGTATCTAACACATCTTCATCTTGATGTAAGTGCTTAGATCCACACTTAGGACAAGTTTCTGGTGCATCTACTTCTACTATAATTTCTCTACAATCATTACAGTACCAAACTGGAATTCTATGTCCCCACCATAATTGTCTTGAAATACACCAGTCTTGAATGTTTTCCATCCAATTGAAGTATATCTTATCAAATCTTTCTGGAACAAACTTAGTTTCATTATTTTTAACTACTTCTATAGCTGGCTTAGCTAATGATTCCATCTTAACATACCATTGTTTTGATATTATAGGTTCGATAACTGTTCCACATCTATCATGTGTACCTACATTATGAGTATGAGGTTTAACTTTTACTAATAAACCTAAGTCTTCTAAATCTTTAACCATTTGCTTTCTAGCTTCGTATCTATCTAAGCCTTGGTATTTTCCACCAAATTCATTAATAACTCCATGGTCATCCATAACTCTTATTTGTGGTAAGTTATGTCTTAGTCCAACTTGGAAGTCATTAGGATCATGAGCAGGTGTAATTTTAACAGCCCCTGTTCCGAATTCAATATCAACATAATCATCAGCAACTATAGGAATTTCTCTATCTGTTAAAGGTAATTTAATCATCTTTCCTACTAAATGCTTAAATCTATCATCATTTGGATTTACAGCAACTGCAGTATCACCAAGTAATGTTTCTGGTCTTGTAGTAGCTATTTCTAAATATCCACTACCATCAGCTAATGGATAATTTATATGCCAGAAGAAACCTTCTTTTTCTTCATATTCTATTTCTGCATCTGAAAGTGCTGTTGTACACTTTGGACACCAATTTGTTATTCTATTTCCTTGATAAATTAATCCTTCATTATATAACTTAACAAAAACAGTTCTAACTGCCTTATTTAAGTTCTCATCCATTGTGAAGGCTTCTCTTGTAAAGTCACAAGAAACTCCCATCTTTTTAAGCTGATTTCTTATAGTTCCTCTATATTCATCTGCCCATTCCCAAACTTTTTCAAGGAATGCTTCTCTACCCATTTCTTTTTTTACTAAACCTTCTTTTAAAAGTTCATTTTCTACCTTTACTTCAGTAGCTATTGAAGCATGGTCTTGTCCTGGAAGCCATAAAGTACAATATCCTTGCATTCTCTTAAATCTTATTAGCATATCTTGAAGAGTATTATCAAGTGCATGACCTAAGTGAAGTTTACCAGTTATATTTGGTGGTGGCATAACTATTGAAAAAGGCTTTTTATTTTTATCAATGATAGGTGTGAAATATTTATTTTGTTCCCAATTTTTATATATTCTTTCTTCAAAGTCTTTTGGGTTATAAGTTGTGGCTAAGTTCTTCTTTTCAGACATTATTTTTCCTCCTCTATTTAATAACCAATACTGGTTTTATATTTTTTTATATAAAAAAAGAGCCTTCATCACAAAAGGACGAAGACTCGCGGTACCACCTTTTTTCTTAATATAAATAATTATATTAAGCTCTTTATTTATTAACGACTAAGAACAGCCGCCTTTACCTACTATGTTTCAGTAAAGATGCTCAAAAGCTACCTTCAGGATACTTTAATATAGAAGGCTTTCAGCCGCTGACCTTCATTCTCTTTATATGCAGTATTCCCTACTCCTCTTTATCATTGCTTTTAATATATGATTTTGTAAAGTTATCTTATACTATATTATTATTTTTGTCAACATCATAAAAATGAAAGAATTACACAATAAAATAATTAAATTATAAAATCTTTTTTATCATGTTCTTTTGCCTTTGGTTCTCCAAAAGCTGCTTTTACACTCTCCACTTGTGGATTATGATTAATATGTTTTTTATGACTATTTTTAGATTTCTTACTCATTTCTTTCACCTCCAAGCTTGTATTATTAGCTTGTGTAAAAGAAATATATTTTATGTAATTAACCTTCTATCCAATTCATATCTTTAATAAAATCATTTACGAAGTCTTCACTCATGTTAGGATTTATAGTTTCTTCATGTGTTATAGTTACTATAGACATAGCAATAGCATATTTTACAGTATCTTTAATAGATAATTTATTCATATATCCATATCCAACACCTGCTACAAAGGAATCCCCTGCACCTGTTACATTTCTTACATCAACACATGTAGTTTTTAGTTTTCCTTCTTCACTTGAGTTTTTATAATATATTCCATCAGCATCTAAGCTTATAAATACATTTTCAACTCCTAATGATCTAAAATAATCTGCAGCCTTAACTAAGTCTTTATCACTATCAATTTTAAAACCACATAATAGTTCTGTTTCTAATCTATTTGGTTTTATAGTATGAAAATACTTAATTAAATGTTTCACTTCTTTTGCTTTAGTTGCAGAAACAGGATCTAAAATAAATTTAGTTTTTCCTTCAAATTTAGTTAATATATATTCTAAAAGTTTTGGATTGTCAGCATCCAAAATAACATATTCTGCATTTTCAATAATATTTGCTTTTGAATCAATAAATGATGAATCCATTTTATTTAAACATTCCATATCTACTATGGCAGATTCCATTTCACCATTTTCATTTAATACTGCCATATAGGTAGGAGTACATTCTTCTTCTAAAATCAAAGAATTTTCCATATTATATCCTATTTTCATAGAATTAGCTAATATATTTCTACCTTGTTCATCCCCACCTAATATAGAAATAAATTCAGTATTAACATTTACTCTTGCTAAATTTTCAGCAATATTTCTACATACTCCACCTAAGGATATTTTTATATTACCAGGTATAGAATCCCTTTTATAATATTTATTTCTACTAAAACCTATAATATCTACAATTGATGCCCCTAAAACTAAAATATAAGGATTATTTTTACGCATACCATCTCTCCCGATCTATATTGTCCATTCTAAAAAACATAAGTACATTATATTAAAGAAAACAAAAAAAATAAAGTAATTTTTTAAAAACTTTGTCGAATAACATATTGTAAAATAAAACCACATGTTTTTATTCTCACAGAATATATAATAGGCATATACTGAATAATAATTAATTAAGTAGGAAATAATTATATTAATAGAAAATGTATC
Source organism: Bacillota bacterium (assembly GCA_023427705.1). GTDB lineage: Bacteria > Bacillota > Clostridia > Clostridiales > Clostridiaceae > Clostridium. The sequence goes on from JAEZAL010000135.1 coordinate 3,833, forward strand.
CAGGAGGTATATATGAATTTCTTTAATGAAGGTAACAAACATTATAATCTTAAAGATTATGAAAAAGCTATAGATTTATATAAAAATTCAATAGAAAACAACGAAAATACAGCATGCTCTTATTATAACTGTGGTGTTTGCTATATTAAATTAAAAGACTTCGATAAAGCAATTGAAATGATAAAAACAGCATTAACTATGCAACAAGAAAGTAAATATTATTTTAATTTAGCTTATTGTTATGCTATGAAAGAAGAAGTAAAAAAAGCCTTAATTTATTTTAATATGGCATGGTCATTAGACTCTTCTGATAGCGATTGTGAAAAAGCAATTAAATTAATATTATCTAAAAACAAAAAAGCTCTATAACCAATTAGGTAATAGGGCTTCCTTATTTTATATATTTAATTTATAAATACTTATTTTACTTACATCCATTCTCCAGCGATTTCTGAATTTAAGTGATCCTTATTAAAATCAGCATTATCAAAATAATCTCCAGATAAATAAAATGTTGGGTCTATATTTATCCATTGCCCTTCATCTTCAAGATAAACTTGATTCCATGCATGAGGACCATAATTTTGACCATCATATGCTTCGCCAGTAATTATTCTACTTCCTAAGCCTACTGCTCTTGCCATTGAAACATAAAGACATGCATAATCAAAGCATATACCACTTCTACTATTCCAAGCCTCAATAGAACCACTATTAGATACACCTTCTGGACTTAATGCTTTTTCTGCTTTATCAAAATCATATTTTATATTAGAGCCAATCCAGGCATAAAGTCTTTGTGCTTTTTCTCTATCACTTTTTGCATTTCTTACTATCTCTCTAGCTTTATCATCTATTTCTGGTAATGATTTTATTCCATCTTCCAATGTTACTCCATTATAGTATATAATTACATTGCTATTTGAAGGTAGATATTCTTTAAAATCACTATAAGGTAAAATAGGTTTATTTATTGTAACTATACTTTCTAACCTAGTATATCCATTGATATCATTAAATAAATTTATTTTAAGTCCTCTTCCAAAAGTAGTATTGTAC
>JAEZAL010000138.1 GCA_023427705.1 Bacillota bacterium
TTATGTTATTTGTTTAATTAATCCATAGTGTGTATAATAAAATTATGTAAATAGGATAATAAATATAAGTTTATTAATATATTAATTATATTAGGAGGACCTAAAATGGAAAAGAAAAAGATAATAACTATATTTGGAACAAGGCCTGAAGCAATAAAAATGGCTCCTTTAGTTAAAGAGTTAGAAAAAAGAGAAGGAATTGATTCTAAGGTTTGTGTTACAGCCCAACATAGAGAAATGTTAGATCAAGTATTACAGTTATTTGATATAACTCCAGATTTTGATTTAAATATTATGAAGACTAAGCAAACTTTAACTGGAATAACTAATAAAGTCTTAGAAGGTTTGGAAGAAATTTTTATAAAAGAAAAACCAGATATGATATTAGTGCATGGGGATACAACAACTACATTTTCAGGAGCTCTTGCAGCTTTCTATCAACAAATAAAGGTAGGTCATGTAGAAGCTGGGCTTAGAACTTTTGATAAGTATTTTCCTTTTCCAGAAGAAATGAATAGAAAGCTTACAGGTTCTTTAGCAGATTTACATTTTGCTCCTACAAAGGGTTCAAAATCAAACCTTTTAAGAGAAGGAGTAAATGAAAGTGATATTTTTATAACAGGAAATACTGTTATAGATGCAATGATTCATACTGTTAAAGACGATTATAAATTTGAAAATGAATTATTAAACAAAATAGATTTTGAAAATAAAAAAGTTATTATGATAACTGCTCATAGAAGAGAAAACTGGGGAGAAGGTATAGAGAATATTTGTGATGCACTAAATAAGATAGTTGATGAAAATCAAGATGTAGAATTAGTATATTTAGTTCATTTAAATCCAGTAGTAAAAGATGTAGTTACAAGAAAATTAGGAAATAAAGAAAGAATACATTTACTTTCACCATTAGATACTAATGAAACTCATAATTTAATGAATAAGTGTTTTATGGTTATGACAGATTCAGGTGGATTACAAGAAGAAGCTCCACATTTAGGAAAGCCTGTTCTTGTGTTAAGAGATGTTACAGAAAGACCAGAAGCAGTAGAATATGGCACTGTAAAATTAGTGGGAACTAATATTGACAAAATAGTAAATGAAGCAAATACATTAATAAAAAATAAAGACGAATATTTAAAAATGAGTAAAGCTGCTAACCCTTATGGAGATGGTTTTGCATCAAAGAGAATTGCTGATATTATAGAAAATTACTTTGGAATTCGCAGTATAAATATTGAGGAATTCATTAGATAAAGATTATAAAAATTATAAAAATTGCGAAAATTGGGTTGAATAAAAGGAATATAGTGGTATAATAAAATTGGTTAATCGTTTAACAAATGGTAATTAGATTAAAGGAGATGTGAAAATGAGAGAAGTAGTAATTGCAAGTGCTGTAAGAACTCCAATTGGCTCATTTGGTGGAGCATTAAAGGATGTTTCAGCAGCGGACTTAGGAGCTTTAGATATAAAGGAAGCTATCAATAGAGCAGGTATAAAAGGTGAAACTGTAGATGAAGTATTATTAGGAAATGTAATACAAGCTGGTCTTGGACAAAACATAGCTAGACAAGCAGCTGTTAAAGCTGGACTTCCTGTAGAAGTTCCTGCCTTGACAATAAATATGGTGTGTGGATCAGGGCTTAGAACAGTTGCATTAGCAGCTCAAATGATAAAAGCTGGTGATGTGGATATAGTAGTTGCTGGTGGAACAGAAAATATGTCTCAAGCACCTTACTTATTAAAGACATCTAGATGGGGCCAAAGAATGGGCGATGGAAAAATGGTAGACTCAATGCTTAATGATGCATTAACAGATGCATTTGATAATTATCATATGGGTATTACTGCAGAAAACATTGCTGAACAATGGAATCTTACAAGAGAAGATCAAGACCAATTTGCTGTTAATTCTCAATTAAAAGCAGAAGCAGCTATTAAGGCTGGAAAGTTTAAAGACGAAATAGTTCCAGTTTTAATTCCTCAAAGAAAGGGAGAACCAAAAGTATTTGATACTGATGAATATCCAAAATTCGGAGCTACAGTTGAAGGCTTAGGTAAGTTAAGACCTGCATTTAAAAAAGATGGTACTGTAACAGCTGGTAATGCTTCTGGAATAAATGATGGAGCAGCTGCATTTGTAGTTATGAGTGCAGAAAAGGCTAAAGAACTAGGAGTTACTCCTTTAGCTAAAATTGTGTCATATGGACAAAAAGGATTAGAACCTTCAATAATGGGATATGGACCATTCCATGCTACTAAGAAAGCTTTAGAAGTAGCAAACTTAAAAGTAGAAGATTTAGACTTAATAGAATCAAATGAAGCATTTGCTGCACAAAGCTTAGCAGTTGCGAAGGACTTAAATTTTGATATGAGTAAAGTTAATGTAAATGGTGGAGCTATTGCATTAGGGCATCCAGTTGGAGCATCAGGTGCAAGAATATTAGTTACATTACTTCATGAAATGGAAAAAAGAGATTCTAAAAAGGGCTTAGCTACTCTATGTATAGGTGGCGGAATGGGAACAGCGCTTATAGTTGAAAGAAATTAAAGTATTTTATTTGCCCTCGAGTAATCGGGGGCTTTTAGTTTTATCAATTACTAATTATATTTAAGATGATAATATCAAAAAAATAAAAATGAATAAATTTTGTATAAATTATTCATTACTAAATAATACCTATATTTTAATTGTATAAAAATGAAATTTTAAGACGTGAAAAAAAAACAAAGAAAAAAATGAAAATGTTATCAAATTAAATAGAGAAAAAAATTACTTTATAAATATTCTTAAAAATGAATAAAGTGAGAAAATTTTAGTTATATTTAAAGAAAATAGGACAAAAAATTACTTGAATTAAGATAAATGAATATAAATTCTTGTAATGATTTAAAATTAAGTAATAATCTGTTAAATGGACTTATTTGAGGTTTTCATTAATTATTTGAGAGTAATATAATAACAAGAGTTAGTTAGGGGGCAGATAAAATGAGTAGAGAAATGAAAAGAGTTATTTGTAATATGGC
>JAEZAL010000249.1 GCA_023427705.1 Bacillota bacterium
TCCTTATTAGGTGCATTTGCTAAAATAGCCGCTGATACAATAGAAGCCCTTATTAACTCCCCGGTTTTCTTATTATGCATATATATAAGCTCTTCTTTTGATATTTTCTTGTTTTCATCCATAATATCCACAACTTGACCACCAATCATTCCTTCTGGTCCTGATGCTTCAGCTATTTCTCTTGATGCAAGTAACGCTCTTTCTCCATTCTTAATAGAAAATAGCATTAATAAACTCATTGCCTCATTTAATAACATATCTCCCGCTAAAATAGCTATACTTTCCCCATATTTTTTGTGATTCGTTGGCATTCCCCTTCTTAAATCATCGTCATCCATACATGGTAAATCATCATGTATAAGAGAGTAAGTATGAATCATTTCAATTGCTGAGGCCATTTCTATAACGTCTTTGTAATTTTCTTTATATAATCCATAAGTTAATAAAAACAATATAGGTCTTATTCTTTTTCCGCCTATATTAAGACTGTAACTTGCTGAATCATATATAATTCTATTATAACTTCCTTTATCATTAAAGTACAAATCTAAATAATTATTAATATAATCCCTATAAAAATCAACTTTGCTACTCATTCTTTAGCTCCATTTCTATATCATCTTTGATTACACTTATTTTTCCTTCTAAAGAATTTAAGGTCTTATATAATTTATTTATTAATTTAACTCCATTTTCATATTCTTTCATTAACTCCTCAAGAGGAAGTTCATTACTTTCCATTTTACTCAATATATCTTGGAGATTATTTAACATCTCTTCATAAGATTCTTTTCTAGCCATAAACTTTCAACTCCCTTTAGCTTAATTAAAATCTTTTATTATTCTACTTTTAACTTTTCCATCATTGAAAATAATATTAATTTCGTCTATATCACCTAAAGCTTTCTTAGAAGAAATAATATTTTCATTTTCATCTTGAACTATCGTAAACCCTTTATTTAATACATTAATTGGATTATGCGCTTTAAGTAATTCATTAAGAGATGTAATTTTCATCTTTTCTCTATCAAGTTTATTTAAGACAATATTATTTAATTTATCTCCAATTCTGTCTATTTCTATATAACAATTGGATAATGTTACTTGTGGACTCATTGAAGTCATCAACTTCTTATAATTGTTTAATCTTTCTTTTTCATAATTTAAAGTGTCTAATAATATTTTATTAATGTTATTTTCATAATCTTTTATAGATTTTTTTATATCGCTTTCTAAAGGCACTGCTATTTCTGCTGCTTGAGAAGGTGTTGAGGCTCTATAATCACTTACAAAATCAGAAATAGTAAAATCAACTTCATGTCCTACTGCAGATATTATAGGAATTTTTGATTTAAAAATTTCCTTAGCTAATTCTTCTTCATTAAAGTTCCATAACTCTTCTAAAGAACCTCCACCTCTACCAATGATTATAGTATCAACATTCTTTTTATTATTGAAATATTTTATACCTTTTATTATAGTCTTATATGCACCAGACCCTTGTACTAAAGCTGGATATAAAACAATATCTACTAATGAACTTCTTCTTTTTGTTACATTTATTATATCTCTTATAACTGCACCAGTTTCAGAAGTTACTACACCAATCCTTTTTGGCATAACAGGTATACTCTTTTTATGTTCAATATCAAAGTATCCCTCTTCTTGGAGCTTCTTTTTAAGATTTTCAAATCTAATATGAAGTTCTCCTAATCCTTCTTTTTCTAATTTATCAATATATAATTGTAAAGAACCTGTTCCTTGATATATTGAACATCTTGCATTAGCTATAACTTGCATTCCATCTTCAATTCTAAAATCTAAATTGCTACAATTGCTTTTAAACATCACACAATTAATTTTGCTACTTGAATCTTTTAAAGAAAAATATATATGTCCACTACTATGATACTTTAGGTTAGATATTTCCCCTCTAACTACTAAATTATTTAATATATAGTCATTATCTAATATTTTCTTTATATAATTATTTACCTCACTAACTGTTAAAGTTTTCATTCTCATTATTTACTAACGCCTCACATGAATTTCTAATTAATAAAGTAGTTGTTAACGCACCTACTCCACCTGGTACTGGTGTTATCATAGCTACTTCATTAATAACATCATCAAAATCTACATCTCCTGTTATTTTACCATTTAAAGATGAAGTACCAACATCAATAATTATAGTGTTATTATTTACATAATCTTTATTTATATATTTAGCTCTACCAATAGCTACGATTAATATATCAGCTTTTTTACATATATCTTTTAAATCCCTTGTTTTTGAATGGCATATTGTTACTGTAGCATTTTTGTTAAGTAATAATTGAGCTACAGGTTTTCCAACTATATTGCTTCTGCCTATAACCACTACATTTTTACCTTGTAAATCTATATTGTACTTATCTAATAATGTTATTACAGAATTAGGAGTACAAGGTAAGAATACTTCTTCGTTACAATAAAGTTTCCCTTGATTTATATATGTTAAACAATCTATATCTTTTTTTGGTGAAATAGAATTAATTATCTTTTTTTCATTTAAATTATTAGGTAAAGGAAGCTGTAGAATTATACCATCCACATTATTATCTTCGTTTAAATCATTTATAATGCTAATAAGTTTATCTTCTTTTATATCTTCTCCTAAGATAAGCTTATCAAATTTAATACCAAGAGAAGTTGCTATTTTCTCTTGATTATTAATATAGTATATTGATCCTCCGTCATTTCCAACCAATATAGATGCAATTTTAGGTACCCTAAGATTTTTATTTTTTCTTTCATTAATAAATTTTATTATTTCTTCTTTTATCTCTAAAGAAACTTTCTTACCATCTATTATTTTTTCCATGGAAAACAGCCCCCTATTTATGTTACATATTTTTAAATGCTTTATCTAATACTCCATTGATAAAAGATACACTCTTATCATCTGAATATTTTTTAGTCATTTCTATTGCTTCATTTATAGCTACCTTTTCCGGAACATCTTCTATATAAAGCATTTCTCCAATTGCTAATCTTAATATTGATAAATTAACCTTTGAAATTCTCTCTAACTTCCAATTATTTAGAGATTCTTCTATTTTATTATCTATTATTACTTTGTTCTCTTCTACTTTAACAAGTATGTCTTTTATATAATCTAAGTCTATAGTATCTAATTTCATTTCATAATCTTCAACAAATGTTTCAATAGTTTCCTCAAGTGTATTTTTACTTAAAGTCATTCCAAATAGTAATTCCATTGCTATTTCTCTAGATCTTTTTCTGTTCATTTTATCCTCCTAAGTGTTGTTAATAATATTATTAACCTTATAAAACTTTCTAATCATAAATATACTACAACAAATTTATTTAAAGTACAAGAAAAACACCCTCTGAAAAATCAGAGGGTTAGATTATTTTTCTTTGCTTTCTTCTTTTTCTGCTTTAGGAATATAAATGTTTTGAACATTTATATTAACTGCTGTTACATTTAATCCTGTCATCGTCTCAACAGTTCTTTTAACATTTTCTTGAACAGCATTTACCACTTCAGGTATCTTTACACCATATTCTACAGCTAAGTTTAATTCGATTATAGCATAGTCTTCATTTAATGTTACTTTTACATTTCTTCCAGCATTTTTCTTACCTTTTAGCAATTGTGATATGTTATTACCATTTATGTGTTGTAGATCTTCTACTCCATTCACTTCTTCTGCTGCTATTCCTGCTATAACGCTAACAACTTCATCAGAAATTTTAACTATTCCTAAATTTTCTTCGTAGTTCATATTGTCCATTTGATTACCTCCTAGCGTTTTGAATTCAAAACTCTTTCATATGTTAATTATATCAAAGCAATGTTTATATTACAATGAATTATTTCTTTGATTCTATTATTACATCACTTATTCCAGAAATATTCTCAGCTATTTCTTGAATTGATGCAGTATCAGCTTCTGTTAATTCTTCTGCTTTAACTACTATTCTTACTGTACTACCTTCAATTGAACATAGAACATCATCAAATCCTTTATTTTTTACATTCACTTCAATTCTTCCTTCTTGATCCTTCATCATTGTTTTTTCTCTTAATTCATTAGCTGCTAAATCCTTTTGTTCTTGAGATGTTTGTTCATCTGCAATTAATTCATTTAATTGTTGCATAGTAACTGCATCCTTTTGATCCTTTTCACTTCTTAAACCATAGAAATAATCTTGGGATCCAATAGTTTCTTTATCATTTTCTGTATCCTTATCATCTTCAGTTCCTTGTTGTGATATTACCTGACTAAAATCTGTTGGGTCATTTAAGCCAGTTTTATTTATCCTCGCTGCTACGACTCCTACACATACTATAAGAGCCATAAGTGTGAAAATAATACCAAATTGTTTTTTTGTCATTTTGATTTCCCCCCATCTATTTTTCATATTATTTATATGCTAATTCTTCATAGGATATACATTAA